>NZ_JBSFMM010000139.1:0-28843 GCF_053599555.1 Streptomyces sp. NPDC000941 | reverse complement strand
GTGCGGGCGCGGGGGTGGGCACCGCACCCCACCCCGGCTGTCTACGGTGACCGGCATGCGGATCACCTGGAAACACGTCGTCGGCTTTCTCGCGATCTCGGTTCTCGCGCTCCTGATCACGCTGACCGGGCCCTGGGCCGGGGCTCTGACGGCGTCCGCCCAGTCGGAGGCGGCCCCGCGCTGCACCCGGCACGCCGCCGGCCCCGCCGACGCGGCGCGCTCGGCGCGGCCGGGCGATGTGGTCTGCTTCGACGACGACCTCTCCCGGCGCCGGCTGGTCATCACCAAGGGCGGCACGCCACACCACCCGATCGTGTACTCCGGCGGCGGGGACTCCGTGAAGGGGATCACGGTCGAGGCCGACGACGTGGTCGTCGAGGGCTTCCGGGCGGTCCGTCCCCAGGCGCCGGGGGTCGAGCTGACCGGCGACCGGATCACGCTGCGGAACACCACCGTGATCCGTCCGAAGGGCGGGGACGGCGACGGCATCCGCTTCTTCGGCGACGATCTGACCATCGCGCACAACACGGTGCGCGACACCGACAACAGCGGCGGCCGCCACGCCGACTGCATGCAGACGTTCGCCAGCGACACCCCGTCCAGCCACCGGGTGCGCATCGAGGGCAACCGCTGCGAACAGGTCGACAACATGTGCCTGATGGCCGAGGGGCCCAATGACGGCGAGGGCGACGGGCGTGGCACCACCTCGGACTTCGTCATCAAGGACAACTTCTGCGAGACCCTGCGCGCTTCGCAGGCCCTGATGTTCGAAGACGTCCAGAACGTGACCATCACCAAGAACACCTTCGCCGCGCCCACCCATCACGCCATCGGGCTCGCCATCCACTCCACCGGAGCCCATGTCAGCGGCAACAGGCTGCACGCCGGCATCCGCTACGAGGTCGGTATCGACGCCTCGTCCCGGCCGGGTTACGAGGGCCCAGAGCCCGGCGGGGAGCCGTAACAGCCAGGGGGGATGGGGGCAGGCGGGGGACGCGGTCCGCAGGGGTGGCCGCGTCCCCCGCCTCGCCGTACGCGCGCCTGCCTCCACACTTGCGGGGGTTTTGTGAGTGCGGCCGAAACGCTGTGTGCCCGACCCCTCACGCAGTAAGTTCGGTGCGCGTGCCCAGTCGTGGCGCGATCCGGTTCCTGTGTGAGGGGGAGTTCGCTAGTGCGCCCGGGTGGGAAGGTCGGCAAATACCGGCTCACGAAGGGGCCCGTCAACGGAGGCAGAGGCGCGGTCTGGTTCGCCGTCGACACCGAGCTGGACCGGCCCGTCGTACTCAAGCGGACGCTGGCCGAGGACAACAGCCGGGCCGCCTTCGACGAACTGCTGGCCGAGGCCCGCGCGCTCGCGAAGTTCAGCCATCCCAATGTGGTCACCCTCTACGGCGCCGAGCGCGCCGGCTGGGGGCCGAAGGCCACCTTCTGGCTGGTCATGGAGCATGTGACCGGAGGCAGCCTCAACGGTACGGCCCGGCTGCCCGCGAAGCTCGCGGCCCATATCGGCGCCCAGGTCGCGAACGCGCTGGCGGCGCTGCACGCCAAGGGCATCGTGCACTGCGACGTCAAACCGCACAACGTCGTGATCACCGAGGACGGGGTCGCCAAGCTGGCCGACTTCGGCGCCGCGTACCGCATCGACGGCAGTACGACGAACACGCCGAGCGGACCGTTCAGCCTCACCCCCGCCTATGCCGCCCCCGAGGCCTTCCGGGGGGCGCCGGAGCGGGCTTCGGATCTGTTCTCGCTCGGCGCCACCGTCTACGCGCTGGTCACGGGCGAGGCGCCGCCGCGCGGCCCCCGGCGGACGATCCGGACCGACGCGCTGTCCGACGATGTCGGGCCCCTGCGCGATGTGCTCACCGCGCTGCTCCAGCGCGATCCGGGGCGGCGGCCAAGCGCCGCGGAGGCGCAGCGGGCGCTGGCGGAGGTCGCGGGGCCGGTGGACCAGCTGCCGCGGGTGCCTCTCGAAGAGGTGACCAAGCGGTATCCGCCTCCCGAGGAGCCCGGTGAGCCCGGCGAGCACAGTGAGCACTCGGCGGCGGGGGCGGCCCGGCTGCCGTCCCTGCTGCGGCGCCGCCCCCTGCTCACCGGGGGCACGGCCGTCACGGCCATGGCAATCGCCGCGGTGGCCACGATGCTGGGGCTGCACGACGGCGACGGGGGCGGCGGCTTCGGCCTCGGGGACCCCCGTACGGTCGATCCGTGCGCGCTGCTGAGCACCGGCTCGTTCGAGCGGTTCGGACACGAGGCCCAGCTGGATCCGCAGTACGGCAATTACGACCGCTGCGATGTCGTGCTGAGCTCGGACGACGACGATATCGTCGATGTGACGGCGGACCTCGACACCGAGGATCCGCCGAGCACCGCGGCGGCGAGGACGTCGGGGAAGGTCAGCGTCGTCACGCAGCCCGCCGAGAGCGGCTGGTGCGGTCGCACGCTCGTGCTGTCGGGTGTGCGCGACACCGTCGTCAGGGTCGAGGCGAAGCTGACCGACGACACCAAGGCGCCGCTGTGCGATATCGCCGACGCCGCCGTCGAGCACGCGGTCACGGTGCTCAACCGGGGCGAGGTCCCCCGCCGTTCGCCGCAGCTCCCGGCCGGCTCGCTGGCCCAGCAGGATGCCTGCGGGCTGCTCGACGGCCGGGCGCTCGAGGTCGTTCCGGGCATCGACGCCCGCGACCCGGACGTCGGTTTCGGCCGGTGGACCTGCGACTGGGCGAGCACCACCAACCGTATGACGGTGCGGCTGGTGTTCGACCAGGGCGTCCTCTCGATCCCGGACAACGCCCGGTTCACCGAGCTCGCCGGACACGACGCCGTCGTGATGCCGGAGTACGAGGGCGACGGCAGCTGCACCGTCGATGTGTTCAACCGCCCGCACCGGAGCAGTGACGGCGGGCCGACCGAGCGGCTGCGCCTGGTGGTCGGCGGGGCGCGGGCCAAGGACCGGCCCTCCTGCGAGACGGCGACCGACCTGGCCCGGTCGGCCACCGCCGCGCTGTCGACCGGCTGACCCACGTGCCGGCTGACCCACGTACGGGCGGGACACGGCCGAGCGGGGCGCGTCCGTCGCGGGAAGGGGCCGAGCGGGACGGGTCCCGCCGTGGGCGGGGCACAGTGGACCCGGCACGGCACGACTCAAGGAGGCAGCGATGCACAGCCACCGCCCCGAGACCCTGGCGCGCGGCGCCGAACCCGCCCGGCCCGGCACGCTCCACGCGCGCTCGGTCATCGCCGACATCAGCGTCCCGCCGGTGCCCGGCCGCATCGTCCGGTTCGGGCGCGGCGGCCGGCCCGATGTGGATCTGTCCGTCGCCGAGGGCGATCTGCGGGTGAGCCGCCGCCATGGCGAGCTGACGTACCGCGAGGGCAAGTGGTGGCTGCGGAACACCGGGCAGCAGCTGGTCCGGCTGCCGCGCGGCCGGATGATGCATTCGAGCTCGGGCCCGATCCCCCTGGAGACGGGGTATACCCCGCTGTTCGTCAGGGGCTCGGGCTACCGTGAGCACCTGGTCGAGCTGTATGTGACGGACCACGACGAGCGCGGTGGCGGCGCGCGCCAGGAGGACGCCACCCTGCCGCCCAAGCGGTGGCCGCTCGACGACGAGGAGCGGCTGCTGCTGGTCGTGCTGGGCCAGCACTATCTGCTGTACGAGGAGTGCCCGCGGCCGCTGTCGTACCGGCAGGCGGCCATGGAGCTGGACTATGTGTGCGGCGAGGGCGTCTGGGGCGAGCGCCGGATCGAGCGCAAGGTGGGGGCGGTACGCCGGCGGATCGAGCGCGGCGGGGACTTCCCGTACTCGGTGCTGCGCGAGGACGACGGCGCGGGGCCCAGCGACCACAATCTGCTGCACAACCTGCTGCGCGGGCTGGTCGAGTCGACGACCCTGGTGCCGCCGGATCTCGAACTGCTGGACGGCGATGTCGACGACTGAGGACGCTGATCGTTAAACGCGGGCGCTGCCACGATCATTCGATCTGATGAGTCGCATCCGCGGTCCCCGTCTCCGCCGTTCAACGCCCCCTAGCGTGCTGGGTGTTCGCGCCGAACCCCCGTTTTCCCCCGCACGCAAAGGAGACACGGCTGATGTCGGTAGACGCGGCCAGCGAAGCGCAGCCGGAGCGGCAGGAGCAGCTCAGCCTCGGCACCGCCGCCGCACGCAACCTCGCCACCACCACCAAGTCCGTTCCGCAGATGCAGGGGATCACCTCCCGCTGGCTGCTCAAGGTGCTCCCCTGGGTGCAGACCGACGGCGGGGTGTACCGGGTCAACCGGCGCCTCACCTACACCGTCGGGGACGGCCGTATCGAGTTCGTGAAGACCGGTTCGCGGGTGCAGGTCATTCCGCGTGAGCTCGGGGAGCTCGCGGTGTTGCGCGGCTTCGAGGACGTGGGCGTGCTGACGGCGCTCGCCAACCGCTTCGTGCAGCGCGACTTCGAGGCCGGCGAGGTGCTGGCGGAGGAGGGCACCGCGGCCGATCACATCTATCTGATCGCGCATGGCAAGATCGTCAAGACCGGCAGCGGTCCGTACGGCGAGCCGACCCGGCTCGGTGTGCTGGGCGACGGCGACCGGTTCGGCGAGCAATGTCTACTCAGCGCCGATTCGACCTGGGAGTACACGGCCAAGGCCGCCACCGCCGGCACCCTGCTCGGGCTGCCGCGGCGGGAGTTCACCTCGATCCTGGAGGGCTCGCCCGCCCTCCAGACGCATGTCGCGGAGTTCGCCGCGCTCCCCCAGCAGCGGCAGAACGCGCGCGGCGAGGCCGAGATCACGGTGGCTTCCGGCCATGCCGGTGAGGTCGATCTGCCCGGCACCTTCGTCGACTACGAGCTCCATCCGCGCGAGTACGAGCTCAGCGTGGCCCAGACCGTGCTGCGGGTGCACACCCGGGTGGCGGACCTCTACAACAAGCCGATGAACCAGACCGAGCAGCAGTTGCGGCTGACCATCGAGGCCCTGCGGGAGCGGCAGGAGCACGAGATGATCAACAACCGCGAGTTCGGCCTGCTGCACAACGCCGAGTACGCCCAGCGGATCCAGACCCACTCCGGCCCGCCGACCCCGGACGACCTCGACGAGCTCATCACCCGCCGCCGCGGCTCCCGGTTTCTCTTCGCCCATCCGCGCGCCATCGCCGCCATCGGCCGTGAGCTGAACTCCCGCGGGCTGTACCCCGACCACGTGGAGCTGAACGGCAACAAGGTGCCCGCCTGGCGCGGGGTGCCCATCCTGCCCTGCAACAAGATCCCCATCACCAAGGAGCGCACCAGCTCCATCATCGTCATGCGTACCGGAGAGGACGACCAGGGCGTCATCGGGCTGCACCAGACGGGGCTGCCCGACGAGTACGAGCCCGGCCTGTCCGTACGGTTCATGGGCATCGACGAGAAGGCGCTGATCTCCTATCTCGTCACCGCCTACTACTCCGCGGCCGTGCTCGTGCCGGACGCGCTCGGCGTCCTGGAGAACGTCGAGATCTCCCACGGCCGCGACTAGCCGTCCGTCCCGGAACACGAGAGAGGTGAGGTGAGAGGCGCGGATGTCACAGCCCTTCGAGCTGCCGGACTTCTACGAGCCGTATCCGGCCCGGCTGAATCCCCATCTGGCGGCGGCCCGGGACCACTCCAAGCGGTGGGCCCGCGAGATGGTGATGATCGAGGGGTCGGGCGTCTGGGACGAGGCCGACTTCGACTCCCATGACTACGCCCTGCTCTGCGCCTACACCCACCCGGACGCACCGGCCGAGGTGCTGGCCACGGTGACCGACTGGTACGTCTGGGTGTTCTTCTTCGACGACCACTTCCTGGAGAGCTTCAAACGCAGTCAGGACATGGCCGGTGCCAAGGCCTATCTCGACCGGCTGCGGGCCTTTATGCCGGTACACCCCGACGGTGCAG
This sequence comes from Streptomyces sp. NPDC000941, assembly GCF_053599555.1. Taxonomy (NCBI): domain Bacteria; kingdom Bacillati; phylum Actinomycetota; class Actinomycetes; order Kitasatosporales; family Streptomycetaceae; genus Streptomyces; species Streptomyces sp. NPDC000941. The sequence goes on along the minus strand of NZ_JBSFMM010000139.1, from coordinate 22,936 downwards.
GCGCCCGCGCCGCCGAGGAGCCGGCGAACGCGGTGGAGCGGGGCCTTGCCGACCTGTGGGCCCGTACGACACCGGCCATGTCCGGCGGGTGGCGCCGGCGGTTCGCCGAGGCCACCCGCCATCTGCTCGAAGAGAGCATGTGGGAACTGTCCAACATCAGCGAGGGCCGGATCGCCAACCCGCTGGAGTACATCGAAATGCGCCGCAAGGTCGGCGGCGCCCCGTGGTCCGCCGGGCTCGTGGAGTACGCGGCGGGCGCCGAGGTGCCCGAGGCGGTGGCGGCGAGTCGGCCGCTGCTGGTGCTTCGGGACGCCTTCGCCGACGCCGTACATCTGCGCAACGACCTGTTCTCCTACCAGCGCGAGGTCGAGGACGAGGGGGAACTGTCCAACGGCGTGCTGGTCTTCGAGCGGTTCCTCGGCTGCGACACCCAGGCGGCCGCCGAGGCCGTCAACGACCTGATCACCTCGCGGCTCCAGCAGTTCGAGCACACCGTGTTCACCGAGCTGCCGCCGCTGTTCGTGGAGTCCGGTCTTGACCCGCGGTCCTGCGCGGACGTCCTGACCTACGCCAAGGGGCTGCAGGACTGGCAGTCGGGCGGGCACGAGTGGCATATGCGCTCCAGCCGCTATATGAACGGCTATACGAACGGCGGCGGGGCCGGCGACCCCGGTGGCCCGGTGCCGGGCGGCCCGCTTGGCCTGGGCACCTCGGCGGCCCGTATCGCCACCTCGCTGGCGGCCACCCTGCCGTTCCGGCTCAGGAGCCATGCGCAGCCGCCACGCCGGGTGGTCGGGCCGGTGCGTATTCCGGATCTCCATATGCCCTATCCGGCGCGGCTGAGCCCCCATCTGGACCGGTCCCGGGGGCACATCGTGGAGTGGGGCCGGCGGATGGGCATCCTGGATGTGCCGCCGGGCCTCCCCGGCTTCGGGGTCTGGGACGAACACAAGCTGCGGGCCTTCGACTTCGCGCTGGCCGCCGCCGGTATCCATCCGGACGCCACCGGCGAGCAGCTGGATCTGACCACGGGCTGGCTGACCTGGGGTACGTACGCGGACGACTACTACCCCATGGTCTTCGGACGCGCCTTGGACCTGGTCGGCGCCCGGGTCTGCAATGAGCGGCTGTCGGCCTTCATGCCGGTGGACTCCACCGCCGTGCCCACCCCGGTGACCGGTCTTGAGCGGGGCCTGGCCGACCTCTGGTCGCGTACGGCGGGGCCGATGACGGTGGACGCGCGGCGTGCCTTCCGCACCACCGTCGAGGACATGACCGGCAGTTGGCTGTGGGAGCTCGCGGGCGAGATGGAGCGGCGCGTCCCCGACCCGGTCGACTACATTGAAATGCGCCGCAAGACCTTCGGTGCGGACCTGACCATGGCCCTGTCCGGGCTGTCCCACGGCCGGACGCTGCCGGCCGAGGTGTGCCGGGCCCGGCCGGTCCAGGCCATGGAGCACGCGGCCGGGGACTATGTGGGGCTGCTGAACGACCTCCACTCCTTCCGGAAGGAGGTCGAGTTCTCGGGCGAGATCCACAACAGTGTGCTGGTCGTCCAGAACTTCTTCGGCTGCGGCACCTCCGAGGCTCTGCACATAGTCGCCGACCTGGTCAACTCACGGATGCGCGAGTTCGAGCGCATCGTCTCCACCGAACTGCCCGCGCTGGTCGAGGACCTGGCGCTCGACGCCACGGTCCGGGCCACGCTCTACGGCTACACGCGCGAGCTGCAGAACTGGATGTCCGGAATCCTCGTCTGGCACCGGCAGACCCCCCGCTATACGGAGTCCGAGCTGTGCCGCCCCGTGGGCCTGCCGCCGCGCACCTCGTACGGCCCCACGGGTCTTGGCACCGCGGCTGCCCGTCTCGCCGCCACGCTCGGCGGCGGACGGGCGACGGCGGCAATCGGCTGACAGACGGGCGCTGCTCGACCATCGCTCCCTCGTTCCCTTCCCCCTACACTTGATCTTGGCTCACGGCGCGGGGCGGAGGGAGACGGTCCATGGGACTCGACCGTACGGCCGTGGTGACGGCGGCGCTTGAGCTGCTGGACGACGTGGGTCTGGACAGACTCACCATGCGCGGGGTGGGCGCGCGGCTGGGCGTACAGCTCAACACCGTGTACTGGCACGCCTCCAGCAAGCCCCGGCTGCTGGAGCTGATGGCCGACGCCATGCTCGAAGGGTGCGCCGACGCCCCGCTCCCCGAGGCGTGGGACGAGCGGGCGCATACGCTGGCGCGGCGGTATCGCGCGGCGCTGCTCGCCCGCCGCGACGGGGCGCGTCTGGTGGCCGGCACCCATGTCGCCGAGGAGCACGCACTGCGCTTCGCGGACGCCCTGACCGGCGCGTTTCTCGCGGGCGGCCGAGCTCCGGCAGAGGCAGCCTGGCGGACCTGGGCCCTGGTCTACTTCACGCTCGGCCTCGGCCAAGAGGAGCAGGCCGCGCCCCTGGGGGTGGAGCCGCTGCTGCGGGCCGCCGCGGGCGGGCGGTTCCCGTCCCTGGCCGCCGGGGCGGACCGGATCACGGACTTCGAGGAGCGGTTCCGGCACGGTGTCGAACTCATCGTGCAGGGCCGTGGATCCGGCGGTCGGCGCCGCCCGCGCTAGCCAAGGAAGATCCGAGGTCTCGCCCGCCTGACGGGCTTTCGTGCCGGTATGGGCCCGTCACTGCCCCCTGCCCATCCGATGTTTATCGTGCGCGAGGGGTTCCGGTTCCCCTCAAGGGACTGCATCATGCCCAAGGGTTCAGAGCGTCGAACTGGAGGCATGTACGTGACCACGTCTGCGATGTCATCCACACCGTCCAGAAGATCGGTCCTCGGCGGCGCCATCGCCGCCTCCGCCGGTGCCGCCGGGCTCGCGGCGGCGCCCGCCGCGTACGCCGCCGAACCCGCCGAACCCGCCGCGCCTGCCGCGGCCGGCGCCCGCGACCCATGGGCCGAAGTCCTCGACGACGCCGACATGGTGTGGCAGAAGCTGCCGACGACCTGGTACGAGGGCCCCTTCCTCGGCAACGCCCGCCTCGGCTCCGGCATCTACGCCGAACCGGGCGGCGCCAACGCCATCCGCTTCAACGTCCAGCACAGCGAGGTCCAGGACCACCGCCCCGAGTTCGGCTCGCTGTTCGGCCTGGCCCGGCTGCCCATCGGCTGGTTCACCCTGGAGCCGGTCGGCACCATCACCGCCGTCGACTGGCGGCTGCGGCTGCGCGACGCCGAACTGACCGGCACCATCACCACTGACAAGGGCACCCTCACACTGCGCGCCTTGGTCCACAACTCCCGCTCGCTGATGACCGTCGAGGTCACCCCGAGCGCCGGCGAGGCCTCCTTCCGCTGGGTCTTCCACCCGGCCGAGGCGATCAGCCCGCGGGTCGCGTTCAAGCCGATCCCCGACGGCTACACCGGCAACCCCCCGGCCGTCGTGGCGGAGCAGCAGGGTGTGCACACCGCCGTCCAGTCCCTGCTGGCGGGCGGACAGCATGTGACGGCCTGGCGGGAGCGCGACTCCTCCCGGCGGCGGACCCTGTATGTGACGGTGGCGCACTCCTTCCCGCGGACCACCGCCCTGGGCGCCGCACGCAAGGCCGTACGGTCGGCCTCCGCGCTCTCCTACGACGCGCTCGCCGCCACCCACCGCCCCTGGTGGCACGCCTACTACCGGAAGAGCTTCCTGTCCCTCCCGGACGCGCGGCTGCAGCGCTTCTACTGGATCCAGCTCTACAAGGTCGCCGCGGCGGCGCGCGCCGACGCGCCCGTGATGGCCACCTGCGGGCCGTGGCTGGAGTCCACCCCCTGGCCGAACACCTGGTGGAACCTCAATGTGCAGCTGGAGTACTGGCTGATCCACGGCTCCAACCACCTGGAGCTCGACGCCGTGACCCGGGCGCTGAGCGAGTACCGCGACAACCTCTCCAACCAGCTCGACGCCCCGTACCGCAAGGACTCGGCGGGCATCCCGCGCACCACCGACCCCCAGCTGGTCAACGGTGGCGACGCCGCGAACGGTGGCTACGCCGTCGGCATCCCGGGCCAGGACCCGCCGACCCCCGAGGTCGGCAACCTCACCTGGGCACTGCACAACGTCTGGCTGAGCTACCGCCACACCATGGACACCGCGATACTGCGTGACGTCCTCTTCCCGCTGCTGCGCAAGGCCATCAACTACTACCTCCACTTCCTCACCCCCGGCAGCGACGGCAAGCTGCATCTGCCCGCCACCTTCTCGCCCGAGTACGGCGTGAACGCCCCGGACTGCAACTACGACCTGATGCTGCTGCGCTGGGGCTGCGCCACCCTGCTTGAGTCGGCTAAGACGCTGGGCATCGACGACGAACTGGCGCCGCGCTGGCGGGAGGTGCTGACCCGGCTCACCCCGTACCCGGTCGACGAGAACGGCTACATGATCGGCGCCGGGGTCCCCTTCGCCAAGTCCCACCGCCACTACTCGCATATGCTCGCCGTCTACCCGCTGTACGAGGTGACCTGGGAGGACCCGGCACACCGCGAGCTGATCGAGACCTCGCTCAACCACTGGGTCGGCTTCGAGGGCGCGCTCCAGGGCTACACCTTCACCGGCGCCGCTTCCATGTCCGCCCAGATGGGGCGGGGCGAGGACGCGCTCAAGTACCTGGGCGAGCTGATGCGCCGCTTCATCCAGGCCAACACCATGTACAAGGAGTCGGGACCGGTCATCGAGACCCCGCTGTCGGCCGCCCAGTCGCTGCACGACATGGTGTGCCAGAGCTGGGGCGGGGTGATCCGGGTCTTCCCCGCGCTGCCCGCCGCCTGGCGCGAGCTGACCGTCCACGACTTCCGTACGCAGGGCGCCTTCCTGCTGAGCGCGGCGCGCGAGGGCGGGGCCACCCGCTGGGTGCGGCTGCGCAGCGAGGCGGGCGCGCCCTGCGTCGTACGGCACTCCCTGGGCGGGGACATCGAGGTGCGCGACGGGCACGGGCGGCCCCTGCGGTACGAGGCCGCGGGCGACGGCACCATCCGGATCCGGCCGGCCCGCGGCCAGGAGGCGGTCATCACCGCGCGCGGCGACCGGCCCGATATGAGCGTCCGGCCCGTACGGCCGGGTGAGGATGCGCCGCGCTGGGGGATGCCGGCCTCCTGACGGGCGGGGCGCAGGAGACGGGCGGCGTGGAGAGAGGGGCGGATCGGCCGTCCGCGCACACCGGGGTGGCGTGCGGGCGGCCGATCCGGATACCCATGTGCCATGAGATTCATCAGCGATCTTGACCGACGGCTGTTCGCGCGGGTCGCGGTCGGCCGGCTCCGCGGCGCCCATCCCCTGCTTCCCAAGGTCACCCACGCCGCCAACCACGGCCGGCTGTGGTTCGGCACGGCCGGGGTGCTCGCCGCCGTCGGCGGCCGGACCGCGCGGCGGGCCGCGGTGCGGGGCGTCGGGGCGCTGGCCGCCGCCTCGCTCGTGTCCAACACCGTGGTCAAGTGGACCGTGGACCGCCGCCGTCCGCTCCTCGACGGCGTGCCGCTGATCCGCCGGCTGGCCAAGCAGCCGTGGACGAGCTCCTTCCCCTCCGGGCACTCGGCCTCCGCGGCCGCGTTCGTCACCGGGGTCGCCCTGGAGTCCACCGGGTACGGGATCGCTGTCGCCCCGCTGGCCGCCGCGGTGGCCTTCTCCCGGGTGTACGTCGGCGTGCACTACCCCAGCGATGTCCTCGCGGGGCTCGCCCTGGGCGTCGGCGCCGCCGCGCTCACCTGCCGCTGGTGGCCGCCGCGGCCACAGACCCCGGCGCGGGCCCGGCCGCGGGTCTCGGCCCCGGCGCTGCCCGAGGGCGACGGTCTTGTGGTGGTCGTCAACACCCAGTCCGGCGTCGGCCTCTCGGGGACCGGTCTCACCGCCGCCGAGCAGCTGCGCGCGCTGCTGCCCGCCGCGGAAATCCTGGAGCGCGAACCCGAGCACGACCTCGGGCCGCTGCTGGACCGGGCCGCCCGGCGCGCCGCCGAGCGGGGCGGGGCACTGGGGGTCTGCGGCGGGGACGGCAGCGTGAACGCGGCGGCCGCGCTGGCCGCCGAGCGCGGGCTGCCGCTGGCCGTCTTCCCCGGCGGCACCTTCGACCACTTCGCCCTGGACGTGGGGGTGCCCGCCATCGAGGACACGGTGCGCGCCGTGACCGAGGGCGACGCCGTCGCCGTGGACCTGGCCCGCGTGGCCCCGCTGCCGGGCGACGGGCCGGGCGGCCACTTCGTGAACACCTTCAGCCTGGGGATGTACCCCGAGCTGGTGCGGATCCGCGAGGGCCTGGAGGGCCGGCTCGGCAAATGGCCGGCCGCCGCGGTCGCGCTCGCCCGCGTGCTGCGCACCGCCACGCCCATGGAGATCGAGGTGAACGGCCGCAGGCGGCGGCTGTGGGTGCTGTTCGTCGGCAACTGCCGCTATGCGCCCGAGGGCTTCGCCCCGGCGTACCGCGAACGGCTCGACGACGGGCTGCTGGACGTCCGGGCCGTCGACGGAAACCAGCCGCTGGCCCGCACCCGGCTGCTGGCCGCGGCCCTCACCGGCACGCTGGGGCGGTCCCGGGTGGTGACGACCCGGCGGCTGGGCCGGCTCGATCTGTCGGGCCTGCACGACGTGGATGTCCGCGCCCTCGACGGCGAGGTCGCCCCGTCCCCCGCCGAGGCGCTGGTGATCGAGAAACGGCCCGGCGCCCTGACCGTCTACCGCCCGGCCGAGCCGGGGAACGAGCTGGCGCAGCGCGCCCGGACGGCCGCCGCGACGGCGCACTTCCGACGGGCCGTACTGCGCAGGTAGTACGCGCAATGGGGGCTCAGGGACGACGACGTGGCGGGCGAAACCCGTCATCGTGAGGATATGGACGACGACCGACCGGCCCTGGGAGCCCTGACGTGACCTCCCTGGCTCTCTCCGTGCTCCTGGCCCTGGCCTCGGCGGTGTGCTACGCCGCCGGCGCCATCCTCCAGGAGCACGTCGCGGCGACGACGCCGCCCCGCCCGTACGCAGCGCTGCGCCGCGGCCGCTGGTGGACCGCGGTGGTGCTCAACGGGACCGGTGCGGTCCTCCATGTGCTGGCCCTGGCGTACGGGCCGCTGAGCGTGGTGCAGCCGCTGGGCGCGCTGACCATCGTCTTCGCGCTGCCGATGGCCGCGGTGTTCGTCCGGCGCCCGGTCGGCGCGGCCGGGTGGCGGGGCGCGCTGCTGGCCACCACGGGGCTCGCCGGGATGCTCTCGCTGAGCGGTTCTTCGGGGGCGAGAGCGCTGGCGAAGGACGACCGGATCATGGTGGCCGCGGTGACGCTGAGCGCGATCGCCGTGCTGGCCCTGGCCGCGCGCTGGTCGCGCCGGCCGGGTGTGCGCAGCGTGCTGCTGGCCGTGGCCGCGGGGACCGCCTTCGCCGTCTCGTCGGTGTTCACCAAGAACGTGACCGTGGAACTGGAGTGGGGGAAGCCGGAGTTCGAGGGTTGGGCCTCTGGGCTGCCCAGCCTGGCGATGATCGGGCTGCTGGCCGGGGCCGGGGTGCTGCTGTCCCAGGCGTCCTACCGGGGCGCGGGTCTTGCCGCCCCGCTGGCGACTGCGACCGTGGCCAACCCCGTGGTCGCCACGGTCATCGGCGTCACCGCGCTCGGTGAGCACTTCCGCCACGGTGCCTCCGGCACCCTGCTGGCCCTGCTGGCGGCGCTGGTCGCGGGCACTGGTCTGGTCATGCTGACCGTGCACGGGGTGGAGACGTCGGGTCAGTCGGCGGAGCGGGGTGCCGCCGCGGACCAGGCCGGGCCGGAAGCCGCCCCGCGGCCGCAGGAGACGGACGCGACGGACGCTACGGGCGGGGCAGATGGGACGGATGGAGCGGCCGGGACGGGCGAGGAGCCCGAGGGGCGAGGGCCGGACGACCGGACCGGCGGCCCCGGAACCGGTGGCCCCGGAGCCGGAGCCGGCGCCGCCCCCCGCCCGCGCCGGCTCCCCCGTATCCCCCGCCCGGCGCGCGGCGCCGACGACCGCCTGACCTCCGACCGCCGCTCCCCCGGCCGCCGCTCACGCGACCAGCGGCGGTCCAGCCGGGGCGAGGCCGTCCTTCAGGACCACCGCTAAGACCCGTCAGGTCCGGCTCACGGCCGCGTACGCAACAGCTCCACCAGGCCAGACAGGTCCTCGTGGCCGTGGCCGTCGGCGACCCGCCGGGCCATCAGCGGCCCGAGCGGGGCGAGCAGTTCGGGGCTGATGCCCTGCTCCTCGGCGGCCTCGACGAGGTGGCCGAACCCGGCCGACTGCATGGCGAGGTTGGAGACCACGCCCCGGGCGTGGTCTCCGCTGTCGATCTTCTCGGCGTATCCGGCCACGGCGCCCGACATGCCGCCCAGCCAGCGGCCGAGCATCGGGGCGAAGTCGGCCGCCTTGATGTCCTCGCTGCGGATCAGCGCGTAGGCGTGCAGGATTCCGGCGAACATCCCGTACATCCCGCTGAGCAGGGCGATGTCGTACAGCGAGGCCAGCCCGGCGTCCTCGCCCAGGTATTCGCTCCGCGCCAGAGCGTCCAGCGCCGCCCGGTGGGTGTCGAAGACCTCCCGGGATCCGCTGTAGAGCACAAAGGCGGCGGGGGTCGCGATCATCGGGGGTACGGCCATGATGCCGCCGTCGAGATAGTCGGCGCCCTGGTCCGCCGCCCACGCGGCCATCTCGCGGGCCTGCCGTGGGGTGCCGCTGGTCAGGTTGGCCACGGCCTTGCCGGTCAGCGCCCTGGCCACCGGGTCGAGGGTGTCGCGTACGGAGTCGTGGTCCAGCAGGCACACCACCACCAGCGGGCTCGCCTCGACGGCCCCGGCGACCGTCGCCGCGCGCAGCGCGCCCTCGGGGACGAGGGCTTCGGCCTTGGCGGCCGTACGGTTCCACACGGTGGTCCGGAATCCCGCCTTCAGGAGGGCGCGGGCCAGTGCCGTGCCCATATCGCCCAGGCCGAGGACGGTCACGGGGGTGTCGCTCATATCGGGTGCTCCCCTTGCTCAATGCTGCTGTTCGTATCGGTCCCGGCGCGCCTGTCACAGCCTTGCGGCCCGCTGTAGTGTGGGCAAGTACGGATTAAAAAGTGCGTACTTACCTTGAGGTCAGTGGGGATGGATTCATGAGGAAGCGGCCATATGTCTGTGGCCTGGACGCGGCCGTGGACGTCATTGGCGGCAAATGGAAAGTCCTGATCATCTGGGCGCTGAATCACCAGCGGTGCCGGTTCGGTGAATTGAAGCGGCTGGTTCCCGGGGTGAGCGAAAAGGTGCTGACCCAGCAGCTGAGGGAGCTGGAGGCGGACGGAATCGTCCACCGGGAGATTTACGACCAGGTGCCGCCGAAGGTGGAGTACTCACTCACCGAACTGGGCGAGGATCTCAATACGGCGCTGAAGCCGCTGGGCGCCTGGGGAAAGCAGCGGATGGCGGTTCTGGAGGACGCCGACGAGAACTGCCGTCACCCCTCGGCATGCGGATGAGGCGGTGGCTTCCGGGAGTGATGGGAGCGATGGGAGTGACCTGCCGGAAGCCACCGCCTCGTGGCGGGGCGCGTCTTCAGGATGCGCGGTTGCGGCCCACATAGACGTTCCGGGCCCGGTAATACGTGTCCCCGCCGGGGCCCGAGGACCCCGAGGAGCCCTCCATCTGGAGGTTGATGACGAGCCACAGGGGTTTTCCGACGAAACCCGCCCCGCGGTGGACCGCTTTCCAGGTCCCGTCGAGGTAGTAGTGAATGTCGACGTCGGTGTCGTTCACCTTGGTGATCCAAGCGCGATAGGTGTGCCAGTTGCCCGGTGACGACACCCCGACAATCGTGCTCGACACATCCGAGGAGGTGCGGAAGGTATTGAACCAGTTGTTGGAGTTCCCCTTGAATTCCAGGATGTCGCTCTCCGGCGGCCAGCTGTTGACCCCGGTCAGCCAGAAGGCCGGCCAGGTCCCCGCGCCGTTCGGCGCCTGGAATTCTCCCTTCACCTCGTAGTCGGGGAATTGGTTGGTCACCACGATCTGGTTCTTGGCGTGCACCGCGCCCGAGTGGTAGCGGATCGGCAGATGCGGGGAGGAGGAGCTGGTCCCCTCGTCCCAGGTGATCCGGCTGGCCTTCAGGGTCAGCACACCGGAGCCGAGATAGATGTGGTTGTGGTCGCTCGCGCTGCCGTACATCCGGGCGCTGCCGTTGTGGTCGGAGCCCCAGGGGTACAGATAGTTCCACTCCGACTCGAAGGCGCTGTAGCTCCCGAAGGAGCCGTTGATGACGTCCTCCCAGGTCGCGGCCGGGGCGGCGGCCGCCGGGCGCGGCCATCCGGCCAGGGCCGCGGCCCCGCCGAGGGCGGCGGCCGTGGTGAGGAATCTTCTACGTGCGTACGACTCGCCCTGTGCCGACTCGCTCTGTGCTGACTTGCCCTGTGCTGACTTGCTCCGTGCTGACATGCCACTCATGGCTGCCTCCCGAAGTCCGAAACTTCGAACACAAGCAAACAGAAGTCAATCGGAATCACCACAGTCCCAAGGGCCCCACACCTCGTCAAGGGTCTTTGTTAAGCGCAGGTTAGGTCTGGCCCCGGAGGTCTGTACGCCGCCGCCGTCCACGCGGAAGCTGCCATCCGCGGCGGCGTCCCTCGGGCGGGCCGCCATCCACCCGCATGCTCCAGGAGGCCCCATGTCCGTCACATCCTCCGCGCCACCGGCTCGCACACCATGGCGCGCCATCATCGGCGGCTCCATCGGAAACCTGGTCGAGTGGTTCGACTGGTTCGTCTACGCCAGCTTCGCCACCTACTTCGCCTCAGCCTTCTTCCCCAAGGGCAACGACACCGCGCAACTGCTCAACACGGCCGGCATCTTCGCCGTCGGCTTCTTCATGCGCCCCGTCGGCGGCTGGCTGCTGGGCCGCTTCGCCGACCGGCGCGGACGCAAGGCCGCGCTCACCCTGACCGTGACCTTGATGTCGGCCAGCGCGCTGCTCATCGCCATCGCGCCCACCTACGACCAGGTCGGCTACTTCGGCGCGGGGGTGCTGCTGGTGGCCCGGCTGCTGCAGGGCCTGTCGGTCGGCGGCGAGTACGCGGCCAGCGCCACCTATCTGACCGAGGCGTCCCAGCCCGGCCGCCGCGGCTTCGTCTCCAGCTTTCAGTACGTCTCGATGACCGCGGGCCAGCTGATCGGCCTGGGCCTGCTGATCGTGCTCCAGCGCACCATGTCCGACGACTCGCTGCACTCCTACGGCTGGCGCATCCCGTTCATCTTCGGGGCCGTGGCCGCGGCCGTGGTCTTCTGGCTGCGGCGGAATCTGCTGGAGACCGAGGTGTACGAGGAGGCCGGCGCCCACCAGGAGACCGAGCGCGGGAGCGTCGCCGAGCTGCTGCGCCACCGCAAGGAGGCCGCCCTCGTCATCGCGCTGACCATGGGCGGCACGGTCGCCTACTACACCTACACGACCTATCTCACCAAGTACCTGTCCAATACGGCGGGGCTGAGCAAGTCCGACGCCTCGCTGGTCAGCTTCTGCGCCCTGTTCGTGTTCATGCTGCTGCAGCCGCTGGCCGGGGCGCTGTCCGACCGGATCGGCCGCCGCCCGCTGCTGATCACCTTCGGGATCGGTTCGATGCTGGCCACCGTGCCCATCATGACCGCGCTGTCGCACACCGACACCTTCGGCGGGGCGCTGCTGCTCTCGCTCGCCGCGCTGGTCGTCGTCACCGGCTACACCTCCATCAACGCGGTGGTGAAGGCCGAGCTGTTCCCCACCCACGTCCGGGCGCTCGGCGTCGCGCTGCCGTACGCGCTGGCGAACGCCCTGTTCGGCGGCACCGCGGAATATGTGGCGCTGTGGTTCAAGAACGCCGGTGCGGAGTCCGGGTTCTACTGGTACGTCTCGGGCTGCGCCGCCGTGTCGCTGATCGTCTATCTGACCATGCGGGAGACCCGGGACACCTCCCTCACCAAGGCCCCCGCCGATGAGCCGGCCACCTCGGAGCGGGCGGCGCGCACCCCTGTCTGACCAGTACAGCGGCTGTTTACCCTTACGCCCATGCACATACTCCTGGTCGAAGACGACGACCGGCTGGCGGCCGCGCTGACCGCCACGCTGGACCGGCTGGGGCATCAGGTCGTCCGCGCCGGGCGCGCGGACGACGCCCTGCGGCTCAAGGACGGCGCCGACTTCGTCCTGCTCGACCTGGGGCTGCCCGATATGGACGGCCTGGAGGCGCTGCGCCGGCTGCGCCGCGCCTCCGCCGTCCCGGTGATCGTGCTCACCGCCCGCTCCGAGGAGCGGGATGTGCTGCGGGGCTTGCGCGGGGGCGCGGACGACTACCTCGTCAAGCCGTTCCGTACGGCCGAGCTGGTGGCCCGTATGGACGCCGTCGTACGGCGCGGCACCCGGCCGCTGACCGGGTCCGGCACGGTGGTGGCCGTGGGCGGCGTACGGATCGACCTGGCCGCGCGGCAGCTGGAGGTGGACGGCCGGCCGGTCGCCCTCACCCGCCGGGAGTTCGACGTACTGGCCCTGCTCGCCCGCGAGCCCGGTGTCGTCCGCAGCCGGGAGGAGATCCTGGACGCGGTGTGGGGCGATCTGCTGCTGTCCGCCTCCCGCTCGCTGGATGTGCACATCGCCGGGATCCGCTCCAAGACCGGCTGCCCGTGGCTGGTGGAGACGTTGCGCGGCACCGGGTACCGGCTGGGAACCGGCGGATGCAGCTGAGGATCCTCGGCGTCTACACGGTGCTGATCGCGTGCCTGGTGACCGCGCTCGCCGTGCCGTTCTCCCTGGCGTACTCCTCGCACCGCACCGGCAAGCTGCTGCTGGAGCGGCGCGCGGACGCCACCCGCTTCTCGGAACTGGCCGATCAGGCGATCCGCGACGGGGACACCTCCGGGCTCGTCCAGGAGGTGTCCCGCTACGAGGAGCTGTACGGCACGAAGGTGGAGATCCGCGACCGGGACGGCCGGCGGGTGGCGGGCGGCGGGGCCTGGTCCAAGGAGCCCGCCGAGCGCGCGCTGTCCGGCCGCACCACCGCCGGCCTGCCGCTGGTCACCCCCTTCGGCCCCGCCTCGGCCATGGTCGCGGAGCCGGTGGGCCGGGACGCGCAGGTGTCCGGCGTGGTGGTCATGAAGGTGTCCACGGCGGCGGCCAGGCGCGATGTGACGCTCGTCTGGGCCGCGGTGGCGGGCGGTTCGGTGGTCGCCGTGCTCTGCGCCCTGATCGCCGCCCGCAGGCTGGCGCGGTGGATTCTGCGCCCGGTCACCGAACTGGACCTGACCACCCGCGCCATCGCCGAGGGCAGGATGGACGCACGGGTGCGCGACGGCGGCCGCGGCCCGGCCGAGCTACGGCTCCTGGAGCGCCGCTTCAACGCGATGGCCGACGCGGTCTCGGCCGCCCTGGAGCGGCAGCGGGCCTTCGTCGCGGACGCCTCGCATGAGCTGCGCACCCCGCTGACCGTGCTGTCGCTGCGGCTGGAGAACCTGGAGCCGCATCTGACGGAGGACGGCAGCTCGGAGTTCGCCGAGGCCCTGGCCGAAGTCGACCGGCTGGGGCGGCTCATGGAGGACCTGCTGACGCTCGCCCGGGTCGAGGCCGGTACGGCGGCGCCCGAACCGATCGCCCGCGCGGCGCTGCGCGGGCGGCTGGCCATCTGGCACGAGGTCTACGCGGCGCGCGAGCTGACCTTGACCGTGGAGCTCGACGACACCGGCCCGTCGGCCGCACCGCTGCCCGCGGCGCCGCTGCCCGCCGCGGCCGCCCGGATCGCGGATATCGCCCTGGACAACGCCGCGAAGTTCGTACCGCCCGGCGGCACGGTCACGGTCCGCCTGGAGCGGGGCGTGCTGCGGATCGCCGACGACGGCCCGGGCCTCGGGCCCGACCAGTTCGAGGCGGCGCTGGGCCGCTTCTGGCGCTCCCCCGGCCACGGCAATGTCCCCGGCAGCGGCCTCGGCCTGGCCATAGCCTCGGAACTGGCCCGCGCCGCCGACTGCGAGCTGTCCCTGCGGCCCGCCACGCCGCACGGCCTGGTGGTCGAGGTGCGGCTGCCCAAGGCGTAGCCGTACTGCGCGGGCGCGGAGCCTTCAGCCGTACACCGCGCGGTAGTACGCCGCCGCCCCCCGGTGCAGCGGCACCGTCCCCGTGCCGATCGCGTACCGCTCGTCGAGCCGGCTGCCGGGGGCGTCCGGGACGGGGAGGCGGTCGCGGGCCTCGAAGAGGACGCCGGTGACGGCGCGCGCCGTATCCGCCGCGAGATCGGTGCGGCAGACCAGATAGCTGGGGGTGGCGACGGTCGGCGTCGGGGCGTTCAGGCCGTAGACGCCCGCGGGGATCGACACGCTCTCGTAGACGGGGCCGTGCTCGCGCCGCAGCGCCGGGGCGAGGCCGCCGAGCGGCACCAGGCGTACGGGCCTGCGCCGGGCCAGTTGCGCTATCGCCCGGGTCGGCGCGCCGCCCGACCAGAAGAACGCGGCCACCTCCCGCCTGGTCAGCGCCGCGCTGGACTCGCCGAGTCCCAGCTGTACGGAGCGGACGCGGCGTACGCCCGCGGCGGCGAGCACCCGCCCGGCGGTCACCGAGGTGCCGGACTCGGCGGCGCCGAGGGAGACCGTACGCCCGGCCAGTTGGCCCGGCTCCTTGATCGGCGAGTCGGCGGGCACGACGAGATGCAGGTAGTTGAGATAGAGCCGGGCGAGCGCGGCGACCGGTTCCGGCCGTTGGAAGAGGCCGCGGCCCGCGGTGGCGTCGGCCGCGCTGTCCGCGAGGGACAGGGCCAGCTCGGCCCGCCCGTCGGCCAGCATGTGCAGATTCTCCACGCTCGCCGCGGTGGTCAGCACGCGCACCGCGAGCCCGTCGTGGGCCCGGTGCACCTCGTCCGCCAGTCGGCTGCCGAAGATCGCGTACGGGCCGCCCCGCGGCCCCGTGGCCAGCCGGACCCGGCCGGACGGGCCGTCGCCGGAACACCCCTGGAGGGCGCCGGTCGCAAGGGCGCCGGCCGCCAGCGTCAGAAGGCGGCGACGTGGAACGGCGGACATCCGGCCATGTTAGGCCGTGTCCTATGGATCATCCCGGGCTGCCGCTTTTGTGGATCATCCCGGGCTTCCGGCGCCGGGACGGAGCCGGGCTGGTGCGGTCGGGCGGGTACGGTCGGGCACGCCCGCCGCGCGGCGTCAGAGCAGTTAGAGCACCCCGCTGAGCTGGGCCCACACCACCCGGCCGCCGTTCAGCCCCGGCCGGTCCCCCCACGCCGCGGCCATGGCCCGTACCAGCGCGAGCCCCCGTCCGCCCTCGTCCTCCGCGCCCGCCTGACGCGGGGCCGGTCCGGCCGAGCCGCCGCCCTGGTCGGCCACCTCGACGTACAGGGTGCGCGGCTCCTCGGCGCGCAGGACGCAGAGGATCTGCTCGCTGCCGGTGTGCACGAGGGCGTTGGTGAACAGCTCGGACATCACCAGCTCCGCGGCATCGCACGTGTCCTCACAGAAGCCCCACACCGGCACCCGGGAGCGGACCCGGCGGCGGGCCGCGGCCACGGACGCGCCCTGCGCGGGCAGCTGGAACCTCTCCTGTCGGACGCTGGTGCCGAGCCCGCTGCAGGGCCCACCGAGCGGCCCGCCGAGGGGCATGGGGCGGGCCATCGTCATGCGTTGAGGCAGTGCCATGGCCGTTCGCCTTCCGTCCAACGGTGGGGAGGTTCGCATGCCGCAAGTCAGCGTCACGTCAACCACATTGGGCCCAGTCAC
Organism: Streptomyces sp. NPDC000941; assembly: GCF_053599555.1. NCBI lineage: Bacteria > Bacillati > Actinomycetota > Actinomycetes > Kitasatosporales > Streptomycetaceae > Streptomyces > Streptomyces sp. NPDC000941. The sequence goes on along the minus strand of NZ_JBSFMM010000139.1, from coordinate 7,229 downwards.
CCCATCACTATCGGTGGTGTAAGCGTCAGTTGGCAAGCGGCGTTCTGCAAAATGCAGAATAGCCAGAGCACTCTGTTCGGGTTCATCCCGAGCATGGCACACTGAGGCCCACGAGACCGTCCGAGGAGGTAAGGCGTGGGTGAAGCGCGATCTGCCCCGACTGTCGGGCAGATGGTCCTCGGCATGCGCCTGAGGGATCTACGCGAGAAAGCCGGCGTCAGTTACGACCAGGCCGCCAGAGCGCTGCACGTCAACCAGACGACGGTGCGCAGGATGGAGAAGGCCGAAGTCGGCCTGAAGCTCCCGTACGTCGAGAAGCTGCTGCAGACCTACAGAGCCGAAGAGGAGGAGATCGAGGCCTTCCTCTCCCTGGCCGAGGACGCCAACAGACCCGGCTGGTGGCACCGCTTCCGCGATGTGCTGCCGGACTGGTTCAGCCTCTATGTGAGCCTCGAGGGCGCGGCAAGCCGTATCCGCTCCTACGAACCCCACTTCATCCCCGGACTGCTGCAGACCGAAGCCTATGCACGAGCGCTGCTGACCATCGGATTCCCGCAGGCCGACACCAAGGAGCTCGATCGACGGGTCGCCCTGCGGATGGAGCGTCAAGAACTTCTCACCCGACCCGACGGACCTCATCTGTGGGTCGTCATGGACGAGCCGGTGTTCCGCCTGCCCATCGGCGGACCGGACATCATGCGCGCGCAGATCGACCGCCTCATCGAGGCGATCCAGCTGCCGAACGTCACCCTGCAAGTGGTGCCGTTCGCCGCTGGACCCCATCCGGGCATGGGCGGACCGTTCCAGCTCTTCCGGTTCCATATCCCGGAACTGCCGGACATCGTCTATACCGAGGGGCTGACCGGCGCCGCTTATCTCGACGAACGCGCTGATGTGGCCGCCTACTTGGAGGCCCTCGACCGAATGGGCACCCAGGCCACCCCGGCGCGACGCACGGAGGCCTTCCTCCGTGAGATTCGCAAGGAGCTCTGACCGTGGACCAGGTGGATCACATTTACAACGGTATGCCGGCCAAGCACCTCGGTGCGGAAGGCTGGCGCAAGCCCTGGAGCGGCCCCAACGGCGGCGCCTGCGTCGAGGTCCTCAAGCTGAGCGACGGTCGCGTGGCACTGCGCCAGTCGACCGACCCCGACGGCCCCGCGCTGATCTACACGCCTCTTGAGATCGAGAAGTTCATCCAGGGCGCCAAGGCCGGCGCCGCGGACTTCCTTCTCACCACCCGTACCGAACCGAACCTGACCACCCCGGCGGGTACCGCAACAGACTGGAGGGCCGCATGACCGAGCAGAGCGGCGTCGGCCGGATCGACACCACCAAACCGCATTCGGCCCGGATGTACGACTACTACCTCGACGGCAAGGACCACTACGAGGTGGACGCGCAGGCCGCCGCCAAGGTCCTGACCGTCCATCCGACCGTCAAGCTCAACGCCCGCGTCAACCGTGGCTTCATCCACCGGGCGACGCGCTGGCTGGCGCGCGAGGCGGGGATCCGGCAGTTCCTGGACATCGGCACCGGCATCCCCACCGAGCCCAACCTCCACCAGGTCGCCCAGTCCGTGGCCCCCGACGCCCGGGTCGTCTACACGGACAACGACCCGATCGTGCTGGTGTACGCCCAGGCCCTGCTGACCGGCACGCCGGAAGGGCGTACCGCCTATGTCGAGGCCGATGTCCGCGAGCCCCAGAAGATCATCACGGCTGCCGAGCTGCTGGAGACGCTGGACCTGGACAAGCCGGTGGCCATGTCCTTGAACGCGCTCTTCCACTTCATCCCGGAGGAGGCGAAGCCGTACGAGATCGTCCGCGAGCTGATGGACGGACTCCCCTCGGGCAGCTATCTGATGATGTCGCACTCCACCCACGACTTCTCCGCGGAGACCTGGCGGAACGTCATCGAGGTCTACAAGGAGAACGGGATTCCCTTCATCACGCGCTCCAAGGACGAGGTCGCGGGCTTCTTCGAGGGCCTGGAGTTCGTCGACCCCGGCGTCTCGGAACCGCACCGCTGGAAGCCCGATCCCGACGACCGCCCCGAAGACATCCGCAGCGCGGACATATCCATGTGGGCAGGAGTGGCACGTAAGCCATGAAGACCACCGACTTCGACACCACGAAGCCGCATTCGGCCCGGATGTACGACCACTACCTCGGCGGCAAGGACCACTACCAGGTCGACGAGGAGGCCGCCGCCCAGGTCATGGCGGTCTTCCCGGGCATCAGGACATGCGCCCGGGAGAACCGTTCGTTCATGCACCGGGTGACCCGCTGGCTGACGAGCGAGGTGGGGATCCGGCAGTTCCTGGACATCGGCACCGGCATCCCCACCGAGCCCAACCTCCACCAGGTCGCCCAGTCCGTGGCCCCCGACGCCCGGGTCGTCTACACCGACAACGACCCGATCGTGCTGGCGTACGCGCAGGCCCTGCTGACCGGCGCACCCGAGGGCCGCACCGCCTACATCCAGGCGGACGTACGCGACCCCGAGCGCATCATGGGCGCCCCCGAGCTGCACGAGACGCTGGACCTGAGCAAGCCGGTCGCGCTCTCGCTCAACGCGCTGTTCCACTTCATCCCGGACGAGGACAAGCCGTACGAGCTCGTCCGGCAGCTGGTCGACCCGCTGCCCTCGGGCAGCTATCTGATCATGACCCACTGCACCCCGGACTTCGCCCCGGAGATCTGGGAGAAGATCATCGAGATCTACCACCAGGGCGGCATCCCCGCCAAGGTGCGCACCAGGAGCCAGGTCGAGGCGTTCTTCGAGGGCCTGGAACTCATCGAGCCGGGGGTGCAGGAGCCGCATCTGTGGCGCCCCGAGGGTGAGCCCACCGCGCTCGACAGCGCCGACGGCTCGTTCTGGGTCGGGGTGGCGCGTAAGCCATGAACGCCATGAACATCGACACCACGAAGCCGCATTCGGCCCGGATGTACGACTACTACCTCGGCGGCAAGGACCACTACCGGGTCGACGAGGAAGCCGCCCGCAAGGTGATGGAGGTCTATCCGGGCATCATCCCGTGCGCCCGGAGCAACCGTGCCTTTATGCACCGGGCGACCCGCTGGCTGGCGAGCGAGGCGGGGATCCGGCAGTTCCTGGACATCGGCACCGCCATTCCCACCGAGCCCAACCTCCACCAGGTCGCCCAGAGCATCGCCCCCGACGCCCGGGTGGTCTACGCCGACAACGACCCGATCGTGCTCGCCTACGCCCAGGCCCTGCTGCACGGCACCCCCGAGGGGCGCACCGCGTACATCGAGGCCGACGTCCGCGAGCCCGAGTCCATCCTGGGCTCGCCCGAGCTGCTGGAAACGCTCGATCTGAGCGAGCCCGTGGCGCTGTCGATCAACGCGACGCTGCACTTCATCCCCGACAAGTACGGGACGTACGAGATCGTGGAGCGGCTGATGGACGCGCTGCCCTCGGGCAGCTATCTCGAGATCAGCCACAGCTCGCCGGACTTCGACCAGGCGAGTGTGGACGCGGCGGTCGCGATCTACCGCAAGGGCGGTATCGAGGCCCAGCTGCGCACCAAGAGCGAGATCGAGAAGTTCTTCTCCGGTCTGGAGCTCGTCGAGCCGGGCATCGTGCCGCCGCACCGGTGGTGGCCCGACGGCCCGGTCACGGTGACCGACGAGGAGGTCTCCTTCTGGGCGGGCGTGGCCCGTAAGCCCTGAGGGCTCTCATGGCCCCTCATGGCCCCTCATGGTGAACGGGCGCGGCGTCGGTGACCGTGAAGCCCATCACCGCGCCGCCGCCCGGCCGCCGCTCGGCGAAGACCGTACCGCCGTGGGCGGCGGCCACCTCCCGGACGATGGCCAGGCCGAGGCCGGAGCCGGGCAGGCTGCGCGCCCCGGCCGCGCGGTAGAAGCGGTCGAAGACCCGGTGAAGGTCCTCGTCGGCCACGCCCGGCCCTCGGTCGAGGACCGCCACCCGGCCGCCCCTGACGACCACCTCGATGGGCGCGGTGCCCGCCTGGTCGAACTTGGCCGCGTTCTCCACCAGATTGGTGATGGCCCGCTGGAGGGCCGCCGGGCGGCCCTCCAGGACCGTGTCGTCCGCGGCCACGGTGATCTCCCGGCCGGTGCGGCGGCGGGCGAGACCGGCGGCCCGGTGGGCCACCTCACCGAGCGACGTGGCCACCCGCGGCTCGTCGTCACCCTGTCCGGCTGCCAGGCTCACCACCTCGTTGACCAGGTCGGTCAGCTCCCGGGTCTCCCCCGCGAGGTCGGCAAGCAGCTCCTCGCGGGCCGCCGGCGGCAGCTCCTCGAAGCGGCGCAGCAGCGAGATGTTGGTGCGCAGCGAGGTGAGCGGGGTGCGCAGTTCGTGCCCGGCGTCCTGGACCAGCCGCCGCTGGTCGTCCTTGGAGCGCGCGAGCCGTCCGAGCATGCCGTCGAAGGCCCGCCCCAGCCGGCCCACCTCGTCCGCCCCGGCGAGCGGCACCGCCACATCCATCCGCCCGGTGGCCGCCACGCTCTCGGCGACCCCGGTCAGCCGCACCAGCCGCCTGGTGATCCGCCCCGCCAGCCACCATCCGACGAGCCCGGCCGCGACGATGGCCGCGCCGACGAACAGCGCGGTGCGCTTCTGGAGCTCCCGCAGCAGATCCTCGATATCGCTGGACTGCTGGGCGACCTGCACCGCGCCCCGGCCGTCGCCGAGCGAGACCGTGGCCATCCGGAACTGCTCCTCGCCGATCTCGACGTCCCGCCGCGACACCAGCCCCGCCGTACGGGACGCCGCCATCCGGCGCTCGGCGGCGGACACCGGCAGGGCGGGGCTGCCGGTGTCGGCGACGGCGCCCGTGGGGCGCAGTATCTGGACGTCGGTACGGGTCGGGCGGCGCAGATCGTCGCTCGGACCGTCGTGGTCGGGGTCGGAGGAGACGAAGTCCTTGTAGCCGAGCGGCTGCTGCCGCACCTGGTTCCGCAGGTCGTGGATGACCTCGCTGAAGACGGACTGCTGGTCGACCCGGACCAGCCCGGCCGCCGCGTCGTAGCTGAGGAAGCCGACCAGGAGGGTGACGACGGCCGCCACCGCCGCGAAGGAGACCGCGAAGGTGATGCGCAGACTGGATCTGGATCTGGATCTGGATCTGGGCCTGGGCCTGGACCTGGGGCGCCGCGGGCGCGGAAGCGGCACGGTCAGGCCCCCCTGAGGGTGTAGCCGACGCCCCGTACGGTGTGGATCAGCGGGACCAGCCCGGGCTGGTCCACCTTGCGCCGCAGATAGCCGATGTAGACGGCGAGGTTCTTCGATCCGGGGCCGAAGTCATAGCCCCATATCCGGTCGTAGATCGTGGTGTGGTCCAGCACGATGCCGCTGTTGCGCACCAGCAGCTCGAGCAGGTCGAACTCGGTGCGGGTGAGCTCCAGCTCCGCCCCCGCCCGCCAGACCCGCCGGGCCGAGGAATCGAGGCGCAGATCCGCCACCTCCTCCATGCCGTCGCCCGGCCCGGTCTCCTCCTCGCCCACCCAGGGGGCGGCGCGGCGCAGCAGGGCGCGCAGCCGGGCGAAGACCTCGTCCACGTCGAACGGCTTGGCCACGTAGTCGTCCGCGCCCGCGTCGAGCCCCGCGACCCGGTCGGCCGTCTCCACCCGGGCGGTCAGCATGAGGATCGGCGTACGGTCCCCCTCCGCCCGCAGCACCCGGCACACCTGCAGCCCGTCCAGACCCGGCATCATCACGTCCAGCACGATCACATCCGGCTGCTCGCGGTGCGCGGCGGCCACCGCCTCGATGCCGTCGGGGACGGCGGTGACCTGGTAGCCCTCCAGCGTCAGGGCGCGCTCCAGGGCGTGGCGGATGGCCCGGTCGTCCTCGGCGAGCAGCACGGTGTTGTACGTCGTCACACCCCGAGTCTGCCAAGCCGGACGAGGTGCGGGCGCCGCGGAGCACCCTGTGGCCTGGCTTCTTACCCGGCTCTCACCTTGTTCTCGCGGCCGGCTTACCGTGCCCCGCCATGGTGTTCACAACGATCCGGGGGGCGGCTCTCCCCGGTGTTGTCACCGGCCGGAAAGACACCACATGAAGATCGCATTCCTGCTCCACAACGTGTACGCGATCGGCGGGACGATCAGGACCACGCTGAACCTGGCGTCGGCCCTGGCCGAGCGGCACGATGTGGAGATCGCCTCGATGCAGCGGCACCGTGAGACGCCGCGCTTCACCGTGGACCCCCGGGTGCGGCTCGTCCCGCTGGTCGACACGCGTCCGAGCGGCCTCGACGCGCACGACCCGCGGCTCGGCGAGCCCGCCCGGGACTTTCCCTCAGCCGAGAAGCGGTACCGCCAGTACAGCCGGCTGCACGACGAGCGGGTCGCGGAGTATCTGCGCACCAGCGACGCCGATGTGATCGTGGGCACCCGCCCCGGCGCGAACGTCTACATAGCCCGGTTCGCCCCGCGCCACGCGCTGCGTATCGCCCAGGAGCACCTGCGGCACGACGCGCACAGCAAGGCCCTGCGGACCGAGCTCGCCCGCCACTACCGCACGCTCGACGCCGTCGTCACGACGACCGAGGCGGACGCGGCGGTCTACCGGGCGAAGATGCCCCTGCCGGGCGTACGGACCCTGGCCGTCCCCAACAGCGTCCCCCGGCCCCCGGTCGCCCCCTCGGACGGCACCGCCCCGGTCATCGCCGCGGCCGGCCGACTGGTCCGCGGCAAGCGCTTCGACCTGCTCATCGACGCGTTCTCGGCGGTCGCGGACAAGCACCCCGACTGGCGGCTGCGGATCTACGGCGGGGGCGCCGAAGAGGAACGGCTGCAGGCCCTCATCGACCGGCTCGGCCTCGCGGAAAGCGCACGGCTGATGGGGCCGCATTCGCCGATCGAGGCGGAGTTCGCCAAGGCGTCGCTGGTCGCGGTCGCCTCGGACGCCGAGTCCTTCGGCATGACGATCGTCGAGGCGATGCGCTGCGGCGTCCCCGTGGTCAGCACCAACTGCCCGCTCGGCCCCGCGGAGATCATCCAGGACGGGGTCACCGGCCGGCTCGTCCCCACCGGCGACAAGGACGCCCTCGCCGCCGCGCTCCTGGACCTCATCGCCGACGCCCCGGCCCGCCGGGCCATGGGCACGGCGGCCCTGGAGAGCGCGGAGGCCTACGACCCCGAGCCGATCGCCCTGCGCTACGAGCGCCTTTTCGAGGACCTGGCGGCGAGCCGCCTCTCCCGCGGCTGGGAGCGCGGCCGGGCCGCCGCGCGCCG
>NZ_JBSFMM010000138.1:0-29270 GCF_053599555.1 Streptomyces sp. NPDC000941 | reverse complement strand
GCCTCCTTCGCCAACGCGAGATTCCCCTGGTCCTGGTACAGACAGCCAAGTTCGTACCAGGCCATGCCGCGGGAGAAGGAGTCCTGGGACGCACCGGCCCGCTGGTAGGCCGCGATCGCCGCGTCGGTCTCACCTCGGCCCGCGTGCGCCTTGCCCAGGTAGCAGTTGGCACGGACCGCCCAGGTGATGTCGTCGGTGTCGGCAACCAGCCCCCAGGCGAGGATGGCCTCGTCGATCCGCCCCGCGCCTTCCAGATCGGTGCCCAGCTTGAAGCAGTGCTCCGGATGAAGGTCGGCCGCCAGCAACTCCTGGGCCTCCTCGTGCCTGCCCTGGTGCCGGAACAGCACGCCGAGGTCGACGGCCGCCTTGCTACGCGCCTCCGGGAAGTCCTGGGTGTTGACCCGCTGATACAGCTCGATCGCCTGGTCGAGGTCACCGGCAAGGTAGAAACGGCGGGCGGCCGCCAGCACCCCGCCGCCCGGAGGGCCGCCGCGGCGCAGGTTCGACGCTTCCCTGGCGACCAGTTCGCCGCCCAGATCGTGCTGGATCTGACAGACTTTAATCAACCGCTCCGACACCTTGTAGGCCAAGGGTGTGCTCTTGTCGCCAAGGCCGGCCAGCACAAGGAGGGCCCGCCGGGTGACGGCCGACTCGTCGGGCAGCTTCCAGAGCACCGACATGCAGCACTCGGAGGCTATGTCCAGCGATCGGTCGTCCCACCGGGCCAGCCGCTCGAACACCGACCGCATACCGTCGACGTCCTCGTCCAGCAGCAGCCGTACGGCCAGCGCCGGGGCACCGAACTCGGGATCGGACTCGAAAATCCGCTCCAGCGCCTCCCGTCCGCCGTCCAGATCGTCCTCATAGGTGATCAGCTTCTCGGCCGCCAGCCAGGCGAGCGGCGGAACCGCCTCGGCGGGCAGGTCGCCGGTCAGCAGTTCCTCGGCCAGCTCGTACCGCTCTTCCGCCGACCAACTGTCCGCCGGCGAGGAGTTGAACAGCCCGGCCGCGGCGCTGGGCAGGAGCGCGCGGTGGCCTGTCTCGAGCACGCCCGTGAAGAAGGACTGGCTGTCGCCGCTCCCATAGCCGTTGGTCAGGCCCGCCTCGCCGAGCCGGACGGCGGCCCAGGGCAGCACGGCGGGCGCGGATTCGCAGGCTTCGGCGAGCGCGTCCACGACGCGTTCGGTGTTGTCCCACATCGTCAGGTTGATGGCGGTCAGGTAGGCGGTGTAGCCGGCCGCCAGCCTGTCCTCGGACTGCACGGCCCTGGCCTGCCAGTGGGCCGCTCCCGACCCGGTCCGGCCGTCGTCGAGCAGGTCGCCGAGCAGGGCCGCGAACACCCCGGCCAACGGGTGCCGGCCCTGGGCCAGCGCTTCCAGGTCGGCCAGTACGTCCTGGTCGCGGGTCAGGTAGCGGGCGAGCGCGCCGACCGGGCCGACGGTCGTGGTGGTGTCGGTGTCCGGAGGCGCGGCCTCGGCGGCGTCCAGGATGGTCAGAGCCACGGCCGCGCGCGGGCCGTGAGTGAAGTCGGCGGTCTCGGCCAGGTCGCCCAGGAGTTGGCGGGCGGCGGTGAGATCGCCGTGCCCCAGTTCGATGCCGGCGAGCACGATGCCGGCCTGGTGCGCGGCGTGACGCCAGTCGCCGGCGGCGATGGCGCGCAGCTCGGCACGGGCGGCGGCCAGATCCCCGGCGCGGTAGTGGTCGAGACCAGGCCGGACCGGAGCCAGCCAGAAGGGCGGCGCCTCCGGCTCGTCCAGCGGGGCCAGCGCGAGATCGACCAGGTCGGGCGCGTCGGCCTCGGGGCCGGCGTGGTCGAGGACTCGGGAGGCGCCCTCGTTGTCGCCCGCCTCGCGCAGCAGCTCGGCCAGTGGCACGGCGGCCCGCTGCCGGAACCAAGGGTGGCCGGAGTCGACCACGGCCTGGTACGCGCGGATCGCCGCCAGGAAATGCCGCTCACCGCGCAGCAGCCGACCGAGCTCGAAACCGGCTGCCGGAGCCAGGTGCGGGTGCTCGCTGCGGGCGAGCGCGGCCAGTTGGCCGGGGGCGGAGTCAGCCTCCCAGACCTGCGGATAAGCAACGGATTCGCCGGCCGCGATCCTGGCGAGGTTGGCCCGCAGCGCGGCGAACCCGCACACGTCGGACCGCCGACTCAGGTCCTTGGCGCGCTGGTGCGACTCCACCGCTGCGGCGAACTCGCCAAGCTCGAACTGGGCCAGGCCAACGCAGTTCAGCGCCACGCCACGCAGGGTTACCTGCCCGGCGGCGAGCACCTGGTCGTGGACGGCGTGCGCGGCGGCTAGGGCCGCCCGTGGGTCGCCCTTCCGCAACTGCTCGGCGAACACCGCGAACGCCGCCCGATGCGCCTGGTAGCCGCTGTCCACCCCCGACGAACCGTCCACCAATGCCCCCGTCTTCATGTTCCGCTCTGGTCGTCTGCTGCGCAGAGCATAGGCGACAGGTCCGACAGCGGGGCTGCGGCGGCGATCAGCTTGTCGTTTATCCGATGAGGTCGAAATGTGCCTCGAACTGGGCGCTCACCTGGGCATTCGCCGAGCATGCGGGTGGCCTCGGCCTGAGCACCACGGTGCCGGATGCGATCCGCCTCCAGCCCGAACGGGCTGAGCGGGCGGTCAGTGTGCGACGAGTTGCCGGCCACCATCGATGTCGTACGTGGCGCCAGTCCCCCCACCCTCAGAACACGATCTGGCATTACGGGGAGCCCTTGCCGGCCCCGCCGTTCACGATGTCGACGAACTCGTCTGTCGTGAGGATGGCGTGGGCGTACAGAGGCGCGTTCAGCTCGAATGTCGCTGTCATCTCCTCCCAGCTGAAGGAGGCGATGGCATCGCGGATGAGGGTCACGTGGTAGCCCAGCTCCTGACCGAAGCGTGCGGTGGTGTCCACACAAGTGTTTGCCCGCATCCCGATCAGCACGATCTTGCGGATGTGGTGCTGCTTGAGCATGAAGTCGAGGTCGGTGTTGGCGAAGCCGCTCGAAGCCCAGTGCCGGCGCACGACCAACTCGTCCTCGCGGGGGTGGAGATCGGGGTGCCACTCGGCCCCCCAGCTGCCCTCGGCGAAGGTCTGCTGGGTCACGATGCGCTGCTGGGTCGGGGACAAGTGGTCCCACGTGATGTAGTCGTTCGGCGTCGTCTGGTGGTGGGGCACGATGAAGACGCGAAACCCCTGGCTGCGGGCCGTGGCGAGCATGGTGCGCATGTGGTCGAGCAGGCCGACGCCTTCCGCCACTTCCTTCGCCCGGGGCCACAGCTTGCCGCCCTCGGAGAGGAAGTCGTTGTACGGGTCGACGAGCAGAAGAGCGGTTTCGTCCGGGGAGTACGGCGCTACGGAAGTCATGAACGGCTCCCATCTGATCAGCGAACGGATCGATCGCTGGTGGGATGCGCGACGGAGTGGACGACCAGGGCAGGCCCCAGCCCCTCTGATGCAGGCCGCCGACTCGACTTTCAGTCTGTCACTCGTCCGGCCGAACGGCATCCGCGCCGGTGGACCCGGACGCCGTCCACGCGGTCCGGGTAGACGCCGCCGGGCCGGACTGGGCAGGCCCACGTCTCCGGCTCCACCGTGACCTGCATCCAGCCGACATCCTGAACACGAACGGCACCTTCTCCGGCGTGATCGACTTCGGCGACCTCTACGCCGGCGTCCACAGCCGCCCTTGGTACAAGCCCACCTGGGGCCCACCCGACCACGCCACGCTGAACGGTCACCGTGGCCATTCCACGAGAGGCGGGCCAAGACGGGACGCGCGCTGCGGTCGAGCTCAGGCGGGCAGCTTGGTGTCGATGACGAAGCTGATCTCGATGACCTGGCCGGGGAAGGTCAGTTCGGTGACGCCGAAGACCGTGCTGGCCGGACGGTGGCGGCCGAAGTACACCAGGTTGCCCTCCGCCGTCGCCACGGCATTCCTGCGCAGGTTCACCACGTACAGGGTCTGCGAGACGACCTGGTTCCGGGAGACGCCGTAGTGGTCCAGGACCTTGTCCAGGTTGATGTAGGTCTGCTTGAGCTGGGCGTCGAAATCGTCCGCGTAGAGGAACTCGCCCGTCTCGTCGAGCGAGAGCTGTCCGGAGACGTGGATCAGATCCCCGGACTTGATCGCCTGCGAGTAGCCGAAGTCGCTCTCGGCCGGCACATTGTGGTTGAAGACATCGATGGTGGCCAACAGTGCTCGCCCTTCTGTTTACTCTCACTTGTGGTTACTCAGGAACTGTAAGAGAGTGAGAGCCGACCTGGAAGAACGCACTTTTCGGTGACTGAGGAACCTCATGGTGACCAAGCAGCTACTCAAGGGCCTGCCCGAGAACGCAGACCTCAGGCGCGCGGACTCCCTGGCGCGGGAGATCTTCTCGGACGTCGCCAACAAATGGGCGTTGCTGATCATCGAGGCGCTCGGTGAGCGCACTCTGCGCTTCAGCGAGCTGCGCAAAGAGGTCGAGGGCATCAGCCACAAGATGCTCACCCAGAACCTGCGCATGCTGGAGCGCAACGGCCTGGTCGAGCGGACGGTGCACCCCACCGTGCCGCCGCGGGTCGAGTACACCCTCACCCAGCCGGGCCGTGCCCTGCGGGCAACGGTCGACGCCATATGCGGCTGGACCCACCAATACCTCGGTCACATCGAGGACGCGCGCCGTCGCTTCGGCGACTGACAGCCCCCAGCACCCACGTCGAGCGGGCCGTTAGTCACGAGCGGACCGGCCGGCTCGTACCCTGCTTCCCATGCCTTCCTCCCGCCTGCGTCGAGTCGCCGTCCTCGTACTCGAGGGTGCGAAGCCGCTCGATGTCGGCATTCCCGCGCAGGTGTTCACGACCCGCGCCAGCATGCCGTACGAGGTGCGGGTGTGCGGCGCGGCGCCCGGGCTCGTGACCGGCGGCGACGGCCTGGCGTACCACGTCACCCACGGTCTCGACACGCTTGGGTGGGCCGACATTGTCTTCGTCCCCGGCTATCGGTTCCCGGACCGCGACGACCCGCCACGGGCCGTCGTCGATGCGCTGATCGCCGCACACGGCCGGGGTGCGCGGCTTGCCGCCATCTCGACGGGCGCCTTCGCGCTGGCCGCCACGGGGCTGCTCGACGGCAAGCGCGCCACGACGCACTGGCACTACACGCGGGCGCTTGCACGGAAGCATCCGCTCGTCCGGATCGACGAGAACGTCCTGTTCGTCGACGAGGGCAGCGTGCTGACGTCGGCCGGAGCCGCCTCGGGTATCGACCTGTGCCTGCATATCCTGCGCAGCGATCTCGGAGTGGCCGCGTCGAACCACGCGGCCCGGCGCCTGGTCGCGGCCCCCTACCGCAGCGGCGGCCAAGCGCAGTACGTGCCGCGCAGCGTGCCCGAGCCGCTCGGTGAACGGTTCGCCGCCACCCGCGAATGGGCCCTGCACCGGCTCGACGAACCCCTCAGCCTCGAATCCCTCGCCCAGCACGCGGCGGTCTCACCGCGCACGTTCTCGCGGCGTTTCGTCGAGGACACCGGGTACACGCCGATGCAGTGGGTCATGCGCGCCCGTATCGACCTGGCTCGTGAGCTGCTCGAGCGTTCGAAGCGCAGCGTCGAGCAGATCGCGAACGACGTCGGTCTCGGCACCGGCACAAATCTGCGGATGCACTTCCAGCGCATCCTCGGCACCACGCCCAGCGAGTACCGGCGTACCTTCACCCGGGGCGAGTAGCCCGGCGCCCGGGCGTCTGGCGTGATCCTTGCGAACCATGGCGCTCACGCCACGGCCATGGCCGGATCGCGCACGCGAAGCTGGTGACGAACCGAAGGGACACCACGACACATGACTCGCATCGCCATCAACGGATTCGGCCGCATCGGACGCAATGTGCTGCGCGCCCTGCTGGAACGCGGCAGCGACTTCGAGATCGTCGCCGTCAACGACCTCACCGAGCCCGTCACCCTCGCCCGGCTGCTCGCCTACGACACCACAGCCGGACGGCTCGGCCGTCCGGTGACCGCCGACGGGGACGCCCTTGTCGTCGACGGCCGGCGCATCACGGTGCTCGCCGAGCGGGAGCCGGCGCAGCTGCCGTGGGGCGAGCTCGGCGTCGACATCGTGCTGGAGGCGACAGGCCGCTTCACCTCCGCCAAGGCCGCCCGCGCCCACCTCGACGCGGGAGCGAAGAAGGTGCTGGTCAGCGCGCCGTCGGACGGCGCCGACGTCACGCTCGCGTACGGGGTCAACACCGACGCGTACGACCCGGACGTGCACACGATCGTCTCGAACGCCTCCTGCACGACCAACGCGCTCGCGCCGCTGGCCGCCGTGCTCGACGAACTCGCCGGCATCGAGCATGGCTTCATGACCACGGTGCACGCCTACACGCAGGAGCAGAACCTGCAGGACGGTCCGCACCGCGACGCCCGCCGCGCCCGCGCCGCCGCCGTCAACATCGTGCCGACCACGACGGGCGCCGCCAAGGCGATCGGCCTCGTGCTGCCGAACCTCGACGGCAAGCTGTCGGGCGACTCGATCCGCGTGCCGGTGCCGGTCGGCTCGATCGTCGAACTCAACACGACCGTGGCCCGCGACGTGACCCGCGACGACGTGCTGGACGCGTACCGCGCCGCCGCGCAGGGCCCGCTCGCCGGCGTCCTCGAGTACTCCGACGACCCGCTCGTATCGTCCGACATCGTCGGCAACCCGGCCTCGTCGATCTTCGACTCGGCCCTCACCCGCGTCGACGGCCGCCACGTCAAGGTGGTCGCCTGGTACGACAACGAGTGGGGCTTCTCCAACCGCGTGATCGACACGCTGGAGCTCCTCGCCGCACGCTGACCGGTCACCGAGCGTGACCGGGGCCGTGCGCCGGCTCGCTCGCAACCGCGACCGGATGTTTCTATCGGGGTCATGTGTGCCACCGGCCCTGTCGGCCCGCGTCCCTGACAGGCGCGGGCCGGCAGGGCCCGGCTCTTGAGGCCGTCCAACCTGGTAACGGCGCTTACGTTCTCAGCGAGTGGCGTTCTCCCGCCCGGGATCCGTGCGCCCGCCCTAGCGCCACGGCTCGTCGGGTTTCGGGAGCGGGCCGTTGTTCGGTGTGGATCCACCCAGGTCGTAGTGTTTGACCGAACTGGAGCCCGACACGTCGAACTCCTGGGCGAGACCTGTCTTGTGCAGCCGCGACGGCTGTCCGTCCGGGACGTCGATCGGGCCGATGTCCACGCCCTTGCCCTTGTCCCAGTTGTACCGGTCCCAGGCGTTGGTCTGGTAGTCGAGGCCGACCTTGGGCTTGCCGCTGGCGTCCGCCTCCACCGTGACCACGCCGGTCACGTTCGAGTTGGTGGCATTGACGGCGAAGAACCAGTTGGGGTCCTTCTCCTGGTCGAAGGAATAGCTTCTGTTCCCGGTCTGCACCGGGATGGCGACCGGTTTGCCGCCGTTCCTCCAGAACTCCGCGAGCGCCTTCTTGCGCCACTCGTTCTGGTGGTCCCTGATTTGTTTATCGATGTGGGCCTGGAACCCCTTGTCGGCGGACAGCATCTTGTCGACAGGCAGATACATGGGTCTGCCGGTGTTGTCGAGGTAGTGCATCATGTGACGGGCCGCGTCGGTCATGCCTCTCAAGTCGGCCCCCTCTGCCAGCAGTTGCATCTTCGCCCTGGTCTCCAGCTCCGCCATGCCGGGGGATTCCGCACCATGCGGACCCGAACCCGCGTCTGGGGAGATTCGCTTGATCGTGGTTTCCAGCAGACCCGCCGCCAGCAGGTCCTTCTTGTGCTCCTTCCACAGCTGAGCACGCGCCTCCGGACTCAGCGACTGCCACAGGCGTCCCAGTTCGGCACGCTGTCTCGGGTTCGCGTCGCCGCCGAGCTCGGCCAGCTTCACGGCTCGCGGCAGCTGGTCCTCATCCAGCGAGGTGTACTTGGCGTGGCCGGGGTTCAAGGGTTGGCCACCGTGGCTGTTCTTCAGGGCGCGTGAGACGGCGGCGTCGATCTCCGAGGCGTGGGCGACCAGCCCGGTGAGGGTGTCCGCGTACCACTGCTCCAGGCCCTTGCTCCGCTGCGAATAGAGCGGGAAGTTCTTGGAGCACAGGGCGCGCACCGTCACCGTGCCGTTGCCGTTGTCCGACACGGACATGCCAGGGTCCTTGTCGCTGCCCTTGCGCGCCTCCTCGTCGAGCCGCTTCGCCCGCTTCTGGACCGCCGTCAGCTCGGTGTGGGCGTCCTGGAGCACGTTGTAGATGGACTCGGCCTCCAGGTGCAGATCGCCGAACTCCTTCGCCGTGCTGCGTACGAACTCCCGGGTGACGGTGGCGTTCACACCTTGCCACCCTGCCGCTTCGGATTTCGCCACCAGTCCCCTGGAGACCTCGGTCTTGAGCTTCGCCAGGTCGCCGACCATGGTTTTCCAGTCGGCGACCGCGGTGCCCAGCTTACCGAGGTCCATCGTGAGGAGATTGGTGTATGTGAAGGTCGCCACCCTCGCTCGCCCCCGTCTGCTTCAGGTACTTGCTACTTCACCTGCTTGCTACTTCACGTACTGGGAGATCTCCGAGACCGGGACCGCGGCGCCGTCGCGGTGGCGCAGCGATGCCGCGAGGTACTCGTCGTCCTTCGCATGTGCCTTCTTCGAGTAGTCCAGGTGGTTCGAGATGTGGGCACACATCTGGAGAACCGTCTTGACCTGCGTGCCCCAGACCGAGACCGTGGTCGAGAGCTCGTTCCCCATGGTCATGTTCTGCGCGGACAGCTCCGTGGCGGCCTGCAGGGTGGAACCCGACCCGCTCTTGTCCATGCCCGCGCCCTCGATGTCGGCCTTCTTCCGCAGCACATCGTGCAACTCGTACGCCTCGTGCCCGACGGCTCCCAGGTCGTCCTGGTGGACGACCAAGTCGTGGTTGCCCACTCCACCCGGGCCGGGCTGCGCCTGGTTGAGCCGCATCCCGACCGATTGCCGATCCTTGGCCGCGGCGACGAGTTCCGCCCATTCCTGGTCGAACGTCATCTTCACCACCATCCCCCGTATATCGCTTTCGGTGGTCTGATGTGCATCCTGCCTCGAAGTGGCGCGAAAGTCTTTTGCCTGGAGTGCCAACTCCTTGACTGTGAGCGCAACGTCGGCTCGGCCCGCAGCGAGGTGCTCCTCCTCCGGCGCCTGGTCAGACGTCCAGCATTCCCAATGTGTCGATGACCTGACGGATCGCCCGGCCCGCGGCCAGCTCCTCCATCGCCGTGTTGATGCCGGTCAGCGGCAGGGTGCCGGTGTGCATCCGCTCCACCGGCAGCCGGCCCGACCGCCACAGGTCCAGGAACCGGGGAATGTCGCGGCGCGGTACCGCGTCGCCCATGTACGAGCCCAGCAGGGACTTGCCCTCGCCCGCGAACGTCAGCGCCGGGACCTCCAGCACCCGGTCGGGGGCGGGCAGGCCCACCGAGACGGCCGTGCCGCCCCGGGCCACGGCCGTCAGGCATTCGGCCATCACCTTAGGGCTGCCCCGCGGCGACCAGCCAGCCGTGCTGCGCGACGCGATGCAGCAGAGCCGGCGGGTGGCGTGAGTCAGCCACGCGGGCGTGGGGGACGCTCACCGTACTCCGGCGCGGACGCTGGTCGAGACCGGTATTACTTGCCCGATCGGGGTGACCCCGCTGGATGGCTAGTCGGCCCGCGCGGCGTGGATCGCGGTGAAGGCCAGGAGAAGCTCGGCGGTTCGAGGCGCATCCTCCAGGATGGGCGAGTGTTCGGCGCCGGGCAGCAACTCGACTCTCGCGCCCGGAACGGCGCGGTAGTCGGCGGCGGACGAAGGGCGCCATCTGCGGTCTTGGTCGCCGAAGATCACCTGCAGTGGCTTGCCGAGGGCCGTCAGCCGATCCGGGAGCGTCTGCTGCTCCAGGTAGGCGCGGGCCGCCTGCATTGACGCGGTGAACGCGTGGTAGGTCATGCCGCGCAAGTCGTCCACGAGCTCTTGTGGGATCTCGAAGCCCGCGCTGAAACCGGTGCTCGCAACCTGGCGGATCTGTTCGTCGGTCGGCGGCCACTGCGAGGGGGCGATGGCGGCGGACTCCGGTGCGATGAAGGCGCCCAGGTGGGGTCCGGTGTTGATGAGTGCGAGCGCGGTCACCAGGTCGGCTCGCTGCTCGGCGAGGGCGGTGGCGGCATAGCCGCCGCTGGAATGACCGACGACTATGGCGTTCCTGACGCCGAGCCGGTCCAGCGCCACGCCGACCCGGCGTCCTTGCGCGGGGATCTCGTAGCCGGGGCCGACTGGTTTGGCTGACCGGCCGTGCCCGAGCAGGTCGATCCGGATGACGCGATGAGACACGGTCAGCGCAGGAACCATCAGGTCCCACGAGCGGGTCGAGGAGGCAGACCCGTGGATGAGCAGGAGTGCGGGGGCGTCGCGGGCGCCGTCCTGGCACAGGTAGATGTCGCCGCCGTCCAGGGGCAGGGTCGACTCCTCGGTGGCCTCGGCGTTGCCTTTCACATGCGGTTGCCCGTCAGGAATAGTCATGTGCGATTGCCCGTCAGGAATAGTCATGAGCCCACCGTCGCCGCCGGTGCGCGCCCACGTCTTGGACAAATGTTCCCTCCCCCGGGCCGCGTAGCATGTGACGATGCGGTCCGCTGCGGATGAACGTGACGATCCGGCTACGTGGGACGTCGCTCGTCCGGAGCGGCCCAGCCGGGTGGCCGGTGTCAGCATGGCTGGGTTCCGCGTCCCCGGCTCGACCGCGGGCGGCCTGCGGGTGGTCCCGCATCCGGCCGTGATGCTGATCCTGGAGTTCGGGGCCACTCCGCCCGTCGTGGACGATGGCGCTGGGCGGCAGCAGCGGGGAAGTCTCGTCGCCGGGCCCGGGTTCGGGGCCGGAGGCGTGGTTCGCGCGTGGGGGGAAAACGTCGAGTGCGTGCAGGTACGCCTCTCCCCGGCGGTCGCTCGCGCGGTTTTGGGCACCTCCCCGGCCGATCTGAACGGCGCTGTGGCCCTCGACGACCTGTGGGGCCGAGAGGTGTCACGGATCGGTGAGCAACTGAGAAATATCTCCTCGTGGGAGGGTCGCTTCGCGTTGACGGACGCGTGGCTCGCCCGCCGGCGTGAGGCGGGGGCGTCCGTGGACCGGGAGGTGGCCTGGGCCTGGAACCGGATCGTCGTCAGCCGTGGCCTCGTACGGGTCGACCAACTGGCGGCCGAGGTCGGATGGAGCCGGAAGCGCCTGTGGTCCCGGTTCCACTCGCAGATCGGTCTGCCGCCAAAGCGCGCGGCGAAGCTGGTCCGCTTCGACCATTGCGCCCACCGCCTGGTCGCGGGTGAAGGCGCAGCCCGAGTCGCGGTCGACGGCGGCTACGCCGACCAGTCCCACCTGCATCGGGACGTCGTGGCGTTCACCGGAGTGACCCCGACGACCGTGGCCGGCGAGCCATTTCTGACGGTCGACGACATCGCATGGAGCAGCCACGGAACACCCGTCAAGCCTCACGTCTCCGCAGATCCCGGCTCGGTCGCCGACCGAAGGTGAGACGGCCCCGCTGCGATCATGAACATGTACAGAAACACCGAACCACGTACTCGTCCTCTGCGCACGAGCGGAAGTGAGCCGCTTCGTCGAGCCGCCCCGCAGTTCGCAGCAGTGCAAGGAGCCCCGGCGGCGAATTCGAGCGATCCGGGCAGCGCGCGCCCATGAAGACGTGCATCAACCCGCGTCATGAAGATCATCTCGCTGAGGCCCAGGCATCGAAGAGGTCGACCAGCGGCGGCGCGAAGCGCCACTCGTCATCGGCCCGGATCCGTTGGTCTCCCAACTCCACGACGTCGGGTGCCATCTCACGGAGCGCGCGAGCCGCAGCAGCGGTAATGCCGTTCCCCGTGACATCGAGTCGGCGCAAGTTGCCGAAGGCGGACCAGCGGTCACGGAGACGCAACGCCCCGGATGCGTCGAGCACGCCAAACGGCAGTCTCAAAGACTCCAATCGTGCGATGAGGGCACTCTCGGCGAGCACGTCCACCAGTGTGTCGTTCAAGTCGCTCACCAGGGCCAGCTGACGAAGTTTCGCGAATCCGGGGTTGTTCAGCAGCGGGACCAGGTCCCGCGCCGAGCCGCCCCAGCTGTATGCGAAGTGGCCGAGCCAGAGTTCGAGCGACTCAAGCTGTGGAAAGGAGCTTGTACCCAGCGCGGATACCACGGCGGGGTTGAGTGCCTCATCACGCAGCACCAGCCGACGCAGACGTGCCATCGCCGGGAACGGAGACGGAGGCTTCGTGCCCAGGATGTCGTGCGCCATGTCGATGTCGTTGCACTGAACGACCAGCTCGCGAAGAGTCGGCACTGCTGCAAACACCCGCTCCAGCGGCACCGAAAGCCTCCACGAGGAGCCGTCGCGCGACAGATCCTCCGGGATGTAGTCACCGCGACCGAAGTCCGGAAAGGTGCGGGCGCCCAGTCCCAGGTGGTGGATCTCCGGCCGACGGCCGGCAAGTACGTCGACGACCGGGCCGAACGAACCATGGTGAACCCGGCTTGTTGTCACGAGGAGCTTGAGAAGGATTCGCTCGGGGTTCGCGTGCAACCAGCTGTCGAGCGCCGCCGCGCAGTGATCCTCGTTGACGTCGTGGCTCGTCGCGACGCCGGGTCGGCTGCACTCCAGAGTGAGATGCAGCTCCGCATACGGTCCATGGTCGTCGCTGTAGAGGATGTGGTTGCACGCGGACGAGTCCATCGGCGCAGCCTACCGGGACAGCCCGACTACGAAAGGGCGGCTCCCGGGAACTCCACCACATCACGAGCAGCCCGAGCCACATCGGAGCCGTCGCCAAAGCCACCCTCGTCCTCAACAACTCATGGCGATGGCTTTCACCGAGAAACCCTCACTGAGCGCTTCAGCGGACGGGTTTCGCCAGGTACGACGCTCAGCACGGGTCCGGGTGTCCCGCCGACAGCGCGTTGGCATCACATAATCCTGAACGCATCATTCACGCTCCAGGCAGGATGTCTCCGTGCATCACATCCTGTGCGGGCTCGCCGACAACCCCGCCCTGTCGTCCGAGCTGGTCGACCGGCTGATATCCATCGCGGACGACGACATCGCCACGGGCCTCGCCTGTCGCGCGGACCTCAGCCGTGCGCAGGCGGTCGCGTTGGCCGAGCGCGTCGACGAGAGCGCGGTGCAGCTCGCGTACGAGGGTCGGCTGACCGCCGCCGACATCGATCCCTCCGTCTGGCCGGATGCCGCCCTCGCCGTGCTCGACCAAGGTGTCGGCCGCCCGGAGTGGGCGCGTGTCCTCGCGGCGGATCCGGTCCGTGAGCGTCGGGAGAGGCTGGCAGCCTGCCGCGGCCTCCCGTCCGACGTGGTGGACACGCTCGCGGCGGACCCGGACGTACGTGTCGTCGCCGAGCTTGCGTTGTGGACCACCCCGGACATCGCCGCGAGGCTCGCGGCGCATCCGCACGCCGAGGTCCGCCGCGCGGTGGCGAGCAACGAGGCGACACCCCCGGCCGCACTTGCAGCGTTGGCCACCGGGGAGGGGCTGCCCGCGGCGCGACGCTGTCTGGTCTGTGACCGCGAGAAGACCCCCTTCGTTCACGATCCGCAGTGCCTACGGCCCGACTGCGATCTGCTGCCGGGCGCCTCCTGCGACGGCTCTCACGAGTCCACCGTCCACGCCATGCGGGAGGCTGCACTCCGTAACCCTGCCACCCCCGTCGATGCCGTCGTCGGCTTCGTGGACCATCCGTCGATGCAGTTGCGCTGGGCGCTCGCCGCCCGCCAGGACCTGCCCCGGCGGGCCTGCGCACGGCTCGCCTCGGACCCCACTCCCGGTGTCCGCGCCGACCTTGCCGAAAATCCCGCGATCGACGATGCCCTGATCCGTGCGCTGGCCGGCGACCGTGACCCCGACGTACGCCGCAGGCTCGCACACCATCCCGGCGTACCGCTCGATGTGCTCACCCACCTGGCTCGAACTACCAAGATCGGCGCCACCCTTCTGCCCCGTATTGCCGCCTCCTCTCCCACCGAGGTCGAAGAGCTGGCCACGTCACCGGACCCGGCCACCCGAATGCTCGTGGCCCAACGACGCGATTTGCCACCCGAGATACGCGACCGGCTGGTCGACGACCCCGACGCGAAAGTGGTCAAGGCCCTCGCTCCGCACCCGGGCCTCACCGAAGCGCAGTTGCGCACCATGGTCGACCGACACGGTGTTCGTGTCCTGGCCAAGGTGGCGACCAACCCGGACGCGCCCCCGGCGCTGCTGGAGGACCTGCTCCGGCACGAACCAGCGGTGCGGAAGGTGTTCCGTGAGATTGCCCGACATCGCGGGGCGACGGCCTCGGCGCTGCTCGCCTGCCTGGCGGACAGACGGGCGAGACCCGTAGCCGCGGGCCACCCAGCACTCCCGCCGCCGGTCATCGCAGAGCTGCTCGCCGACACGGACCGGCAGGTAGCGGAAGCGGCGGCAGCCAACCCGTCCCTGCCGCTTGCCGTGATGTCGGATCTGGTGTGCCAGCAGTGAGCGCACCGCCCGCCGAGTCGACCGGCCCCCGGCTCGGTCAGACCCGCAACCTGTTCCACGAACATCCGATGTGGACACTGGCTCTCGTCGCGGACGACCCGATGCACGTGCTGCCCGGCCCGTAATTGCCTTTCGCGCCCTGCCGAGCGGGAGCTAGTGTTCGCGCAGCGAGTGACTCACAAGGAGCGAAAACATGGCCGGTGTCCGAGCACGCGTTGACGTTTGAGGCCGTGAGCGGCCTGTCATCGCGTGCTGCCCTTGATGTGCGGCATAGCGAGCCTTCCTTTCCCGCTGCCTGAAACGGTCGGTGCACCTGTCGTGCGCCGGTTGGCGGGTCTCGTCTTCGGTCATCCGAGGGGTCCCTGTGCCGTCTTCTTCCTCCGCTGTATCCGATTCCGGTCGACCTGTTCCGTCGAGCCTGTGGCGGGACGGCGACTTCCGCCGGCTCTGGGTCGGCCAGACGGCCTCCCAACTGGGCGAACATGCAAGTCTGGTGGTTCTGCCGCTCTTCGCCGTCCTGACGCTCAACGCCGGTGCCGGCCAGTTGGGCGCGCTGCGCGCGGTGGGGCAGGCGCCGATCCTGCTGCTGTCACTCTTCGCCGGCGCGTGGGTGGACAGGTGGCAGACCCGCAAGCTGATGGTGCTGACAGACGCCGGTCGGGCCCTCGTACTGGGCGCCGCCGCCGTGGCCGGCCTCCTCGGTGCGCTCGGCCTGCCGGCGCTGCTCGTGGTTGCCTTCGCCGTCGGGGCTCTGTCCGTGTTCTTCGATGTGGCATACCAGGCGTCTTCGGTACGGCTGGTGACACGCGATCAGTTGGTACGGGCCAACAGCGCGCTCGAGGGCAGTCGGTCCGCGGCGCAGATCGGCGGTCCCGCCCTCGGCGGTGCGTTGGTGTCTGTGCTGTCCGCGCCGATCGCTGCCGCCTCCAGCGCAGTGTTTTTCGCGCTGTCGTTCCTGTCGATCCGACGGATCGGTCGCCGCGAATCCATCCCGGAACGCTCGGAACGTCCGCCTCGGGTCTGGCGGCTGATCCATGAGGGCCTTCGCTTTGTCGCCAGTGACACCTCGCTGCGGACTGTGTGCCTCGCATCAGCCGCCTTCCAGTTTTTCTTCGCGGCTGTGATGACCGTCTATCTGCTGTTCCTGCCACGGGACCTGCACCTGTCGGGCACCGCCGTTGGGCTGGCGCTCGCGGCGACGGGACCGGGCGCGCTCCTGGGCTCGCTGCTGGCCGCCCGCCTACCGAGCCGGTTCGGATATGGCGCCGTGCTCGTGTCCGCGGCAGCACTCGGCGACGGCGTATTCCTGTTTGTGCCTGCGCTGCACGGCTCCTCTGTGGTGACGGTTCCCGCGCTTCTTACGGTCAACTTCGTCTTCGGGACCTTCGGCCAGCTGGTGAATGTCACGGTCATGGCCGTTCGGCAGGCCGTTACTCCGGACGGGATGCAAGGCCGCGCGGCCGCGACGATCAACTTTGTCGGCATGGGGCTGACCCCGCTCGGCTCGCTGCTCGGCGGCTTTCTCGCGGAAGTGTGGGGGACGCGCGCCAGCCTCCTGGTGGCAGCCGCAGGCATGCTGCTGTCGCCGGCGCTGATGGCCCTGTCCCCACTCGCCCGGCTGGGACGTACGCTTCCTGCCCCGCCGGAGACTCCCGCCCCGCCTGCGTGACGGCTTCTGTCGCCGCGAACCGTTCCGCATCCCCGCGGCTTGGGCATGGTAGGGCTCGCTGCTGACGCGACCGCAGAGCCTCTCGCCGAGTTCATCGTTGGGGCCCGGCCTGAGGCGCCTGAGACGACCGATGAGGTTCGGTGCGTACGTGCGCACGCAGCCCTTGCAGGCCGAACAGGATGAGAAGCTCGACCACGCCGCCATCGGCGCTGCCCAGCCAGTGCGGCAAGGACGTGTCGAACTCGGCTGCCTCACCGGGCGGCAACGTCAGGTCGCGCTCGCCGATCACGAGTCGCAGGTGGCCGTTGAGCACATAGAGCCATTCGAAGCCTTCATGGGTCTGCGGGGTCGGTTCGAGCGGTTCTGGCCGGGCGGGGATGATCATCTTGAAGGCGTGCACCCCGCCCGGTCGCCGGGACAGGGGCACAAAGGTCAACCCGTACCGTCTGATCGGCTTGAGGTGGATCCGGGGGTCGCCGGTGCGCGGGGCACCGACGAGGTCGTCCAGCGGAACGTCGTAGATACGGGCCAGCGGCAGCAGCAGTTCCAGGCTCGGCCGGCGCTGCCCGCTCTCCAGCCGGGACAGGGTGCTCTCCGACACGCCGGTCGTCGCGGCGAGGTCGGCGAGGGTGATGCCGCGGTCACGGCGCAGCGCACGGAGCCGCGGTCCCACCGCGTCGAGCACGTCGTCGTCCGTCTTGGGGTCCATGAGGCCCATCTTGCCGTTACCGCAAGTTTTCGTGCCAGGTCATGGCGTGCCTGGCAAGACTGGGCGCCCACCGACACAAGGAGTCTTGATGAGCACCACCGATGCGGTCGCGTTCTGGGACGGCGTCTATGCGGCCCGGCCGGCAGTCGGCGACCCGCAGCCGAATGTTCGCCTCACCGAGACGGTGATGGGCCTGCCGCCCGGTGACGCGTTGGACCTCGGATGCGGCACCGGCGGCGACGCGCTGTGGCTCGCCGGTCAGGGGTGGCAGGTCACCGCCGCCGATGTCTCGGCGGTGGCGGTCGAGCGGCTCGCCGCCCTCGCCCTCGCACACGGCCTGGGCGACCGTGTCGTCGCCGTGCGCCACGACTTGCACACGTCTTTCCCGCCCGGCGGATTCGACCTGATCTGCGCTCACTATCTGCACTCCCCCTGTGACCTGGACCGGGCAACCGTGCTGCGCTCGGCCGCGCACGCACTGCGCCCGGGCGGGCGGCTGCTGGTCGTCGACCACGGCTCGACCGCGCCGTGGTCGTGGAACCAGAACCCCGACACCCGGTACCCGAGCCCGCAGGAGGTCGCCGCCGGTATCGAT
This sequence comes from Streptomyces sp. NPDC000941, assembly GCF_053599555.1. Lineage (NCBI taxonomy): Bacteria > Bacillati > Actinomycetota > Actinomycetes > Kitasatosporales > Streptomycetaceae > Streptomyces > Streptomyces sp. NPDC000941. Next base: position 11,821 of record NZ_JBSFMM010000138.1, on the reverse strand, counting down.
CTGGCCCCGGAGACATGGACGGTCGAGCGGGCCGACGCACCGCGCCGGATCGCGGCTGGACCGGGCGGGCGCACCGCCGAGGTCACCGACCATGTTCTCCTCATCCGCCGCACCGCCTGACACGGTGGCCGGCGCTCCCGACGACGAAGGAAGGTGACCACTGTTGCCCAGCACCACGCGCCACAATCACCGCGGCGACACCCCGCCGCCCCGGACCGGAAGCAGCGAGATCGAGGTCCTGCGCACATTTCTCGACTACCTCCGGACTTCGATCGCCACGAAGGTCGACGGTGCTCCCGAGCCGCAGGTGCGAACAGCCGCGGTGCCGTCGGGCACGAACCTGCTCGGCCTGCTCAACCACCTGACTTTCGTCGAGCGCTCGATGTTTCTCGGGGACGACGTCACCGACTGGCAGGCGACGTTCCAGGCCGCACCTGCGGACAGCGTGGCCGATATCGTGGCCCGCTACCGAGAGACGGTCGAGCGCGCGAACGACGTTCTCGACGGATGCACCGATCTCGGCACCCCGGTCGCCCGACCGCGACCGGGGCGCCCCGCTCCCAGCGTCCGCTGGGCACTGACCCACATGATCGAGGAGACCGGCCGTCACGCGGGCCACGCGGACATCCTCCGCGAACTGATCGACGGCTCGACCGGCCGCTGATCCGCCTTCTCCCCCGGCGAAGTGAGGGGCTCTGTATCTGGTGCGGCCGGCCCAGGCTGGGAGATCGGGCCAGGACGGGCGCTATGGCACCGGTATGACGCTGGTCCTCGATGGGCTGATCGGAGGCCCTGTCCCGGCGCGACTCGGGGCGTTGATTGCTAGACCTTGAAAGTCTAGTCTTGGCGGGACGCGCCGTTACCGACACCCGAGGGAGGAAGCGTGAGAGCCGCCGACAGCACGGCGCGCCCTGGCCGCCTGGTCTGGATGGACACGGACCTGTGGAAGCAGCAGGTGAAGCAGCGAGCCGAGGACGACGGCCTGGCCCGCGCCCGCTCGCGGGTCCTCGAGGCGCTCCTGACGGCGTACGCCGAAGGCTCGCTCGACGCGCCCGTTCCGGCTGGCAGCACATTCGGCACGGCGGAGCGGGGCGGATGCCGCGTCTACCTCGATGAGAGCGTATGCGAGAGGGCCGAGGCCAGGTGGAAGAGGCAGGAGCAAGCCCGTCGGGGAGGCGTTCCCGGGTTCGGGCTGCTGTGTGAGGTGCTGCTGAGGGAGTATGCCGAGGGGCGCGTCGAGCTGCGGATCACCGTGGCTCCCGCCGGAGGCACAGGGAGCACGGGGAACACGGGGAGCACAGGGAGCGTGGCGGCATGAGCGAAGCAGCAGCGGACGGGCACAGGCCCCTGATCCCGCAGCCCAAGACCACAGCGGAGGACCTGCGCGCGGCTCTGGTGCAGATTGCGCCGACCCAGGTGGCTGCGTTCGACGCAGAGCGGACGGCGGCGGTGGAGGCCGCCCGCAGCCAGGTCGACGCGGCCCCCATGCGCCGGTTCCTGCGGCGGTGGGCGCTCGCGGTGGCGATCGAGCGCGTTCCCGCGCGGGCCGCACGCCTGAGCGAGCTGGAGGCCCGCGCGGGGCAGGTGGCGGATCTGGCCGAGGGGCGTGCCATCGCCGCCGAAGTGGCCGCCATCCATGCGCAGGCCGCGGCCGAGGCCGGAGTCGACGGGCGGACCGCCGGGTGACCGAGGACGCCGGACAGGGGTGGCGCTGGGAGTACGAGCCCGACTACGAGTACGTGGCGAAGGGGCTGCCCAAGCGCGTGGTTGTGGAGGTGGAGCGGCTCGCCGGGCAGCTTGTGGACCTGGCCGAGATGGGCATCGACGTCACGGCCGTAGGAGACGGCCCGAGGCCGGGAGTCGCAGGCGGCGTGCGGCGCCTGTCGGTCCTGGAAGACGGATTCATGCTGGTCCTGCCTCTCCCCCGGCTGCGCCTTGTCGCCGTCACGTACATCTGCCCGCCGTTCGCCGACCTGTAGCCTGCCCCTTTCGCGCGTCCGAGGACCGCGACCCCGCTCCCGTTCCGGGAACGGGAGCGGGGTGCTGCTGCACATCGTGCCCATGCGACGTCGACGGTGCGCTGCGGCAAACCGCCCGACGCGGCCACTGCCGACGCCGCCTCAACGACCCATCCCGCGCATGGATCGTGAACCAGACCGGAGTACTAGGAGCGCGTCCGGCACAGCTCCTGGTCCACGAGCATGCTCATGGCCTGCTGGGTGCCCTGGCCGCCATCACTGGTGACGTACACCACGGCGGTCCGGGCCCCGTCTCGGGTGACCCCACTCCAGGTGCGATAGCCGAGCAGTTCGCCCGGGTGGCCGAAGTAGCTGCCGCCACAGGACAACGGGATCTCGCCCAGACCGAGTCCGTACCTCACGCCCAGCTCGGGCGCGGGCTTGGTGGTCGTCATCTCGTCGAGCTGCGCCGGAGCCAGCAGACGGCCGCCGAGCAGTGCGGTGTAGAACCGGTTCAGGTCGTGCGTGGTGCTGATGATCGAGCCGGAGCCGACGGCCATACTCGGATTGAGCGCCGTGACGTCGATACGGGTGTGGGTGCCGAACGCGGCGTAGCTGTGGGCGTGCGGGCCCAGGATGAAGGGGAAGGCACCGGGCGTACTGGTGTCCCTCAGGCCCAGCGGGCGGATGATCCGGTCGTTCACCTCCTGCGCCCAACTCCGGCCGGTGACCTCGTGGATGATCATCGCGGCGAGAACGTAGTTGGTGTTGGAGTACGACCAGCCGGCGCCCGGGGAGAAGTTGGGAGGGTGCTGAATGGCCAGCCTCACCAATTCTGCGGGGGTGTAGGTGCGGAACCGCTCGGCTCGATAGCCGTCCGCGCTGTTCAACGCGGGTATCTCCGGCAGGACGTCATGGATGCCGCTGGTGTGCTGCAGCAGTTGCCGCACGGTGATCTGGCTGCCGTCGTTGTCGTTACCCCGGACCACTCCCGGCAGCCACTGCTCGACGGTGTCCTCGAGGGACATTCGCCCCTCGCCGACGAGTTGCAGCACGACCGTGGCGGTGAAGGTCTTGGCGGCGCTGCCGATCCGAAACCTGCCGTTCCGCGGCATCGGCCTCCCGGTGCCCCTCTCGGCCGTCCCGGCGCGCGCGCTGTTACGTGTGTCCGGTGACGTCACCTCGGCGAGCACACCGACGGCCCCGGTGTCATGGATCGCGTCCACCTGCTGCTGGAGCGGATCCGCCTGCTGCGGCTTCGCCGCCGCCGTCAGCCCGGTCGACGCGGCGAGGAGGACCGCGCCCAGGCTGGTCAGGACGAGCGGACCTCGCCGACGCCTTCGTAACGCATGCATGATGATCCTTTCCCTGTTCGGGTTGCCTGTGCGTTCAGGGACCGCTCAGGCTGTGGCCCGCGGCTGTTTCGCCCCGGAGCCGACGGTCGGCGACCATCCCACCAGCGGAGAGGGGATCGGCCCATCCGGCTCTCCCCCTGACGCGCCGATGCGCTGTCCTCAGGGCGGTGCCTGGGGTTACCCCCCGTAGGCCGGCGTTCTGCACGCCGAAACGCACGCCGTCGCGCTGCCGAGAGCAGGCAGACGCCGAGGTCGCTGGTCACCGCGACGGCCCGCGGCCGCCGAACCGCGCAGGATGTTCGGCCGCGCAGGATTCGCCCCCCTGCGCAAACGAGTCCTGTTGGAGTGACCGAGCATGTGGCACCTGAGTGTCGAACTTGGTGCCTATGCCAAACCACCGTTGCTCATCAACAGCTGGCCGTTTATCCACTCGCCTTCCCTGGAACACAGGAAGTCCACGAGGTGGGCGGTGTCCCGCGGAGTGCCCAGACGGCCGAGCGGGGTGCTGCGGACGCAGTGCTCCCGGGTTTCTTCGGACATCCAGCCGGTGTCGACCGGTCCGGGGTTGATCGCGTTGGCTGTCACGCCGAGGTGGGCGAGTTCGCGGGCCGCGGCCAGGGTGATGCGGTCCAGGGCTCCCTTGCTCGCTCCGTAGGGCAGATTGCCGACCGTGTGATCGCTGGTGAGGCTGATGATCCGGCCGGTTCCCGGGGCCGCGGCGAAGCGGCGTCCGAACTCGCGGATGAGAAGCCAGGTGGCGCGCGCGTTGACGGCGAAGTGCCGGTCGAAACTCTCGACGCTGGTGTCGAGTAGACCGGAATCGACAGACTCGCAGTGGCACATCACCAGCGCGGCGACATGGCCCAGCCGCTGTTCGGCTTCATCGAAGATGCGTGCCGGGGTGTCCGGGTCGGAGAGATCCGCCTCGATCGCCGCGGTGGCGGCACCCTGTTCGGTCAGGGCTTGCCTGATCACACCGGTCGCATCAGGCTCCCTACCCCAGGTCATGCGGTCGTCGTAGGGGGCCCAGTAGGTGAAGGCGATGTCCCAGCCCGATGCGGCCAGCCGGCGAGCTATGCCTGCGCCGATACCGACGGTGCGGCCCACACCGGTAATCAGGGCGAGCGGGCGGCCGGCCGAAGGAACCTGTCCGTGGGCAGGCTGGTCATGATCGCTGCTCATCGTCACGGTCCCGCATCGTTCACGAGCAGCACTGGAGCGTCAATCGCTTTTGCTGCCAACCGAACTTCGAGGACTTGCATCCCAAGTCAGCTGCGGCGTGCCTCCCGGTCGGCTTGTGCGGCGTGTGAGGCGAGGATGCGCAGACGGTCGTGGCTGGGTGTGCCGGGCTCGGCGGTCAGGGTGATGAGCCGCTGGTCGGGGTCGTCGGTGCAGGTGAGGAAGGACCAGTCGAGGGTGAGCCGGCCGACGACCGGATGGTTCAGGGTTTTCGTGCCTCTGCCCTGGACTGCGACGTGATGGGCGCCCCACCACCGCCGGAAGTCGGGGTCCTGAAGTGACAGCTCGCCCACCAGTTCGGCCAGCCGTGGATCATTCGGGTCCCGGGCGGCCTCCATGCGCAGCTGCGCCAGGCTGATCTGTGCCACCCAGTCCCAGTCCGGGTACAGCGCTCTGATGGCCGGTTCGCGGAAGACCAGCCGTACGAAGTTGCGTTTCCCTTCCGGGATCCGCGCGAAGTCGGTGAACAGGGCGGCGGCCATGGGGTTCCAGGCGAGGATGTCCGTGCGCCGGCCCAGGACGACGGCCGGCGTGGTCGGCAGGTCGTCCAGCAGCCGCCGCAGCGCAGCGCTTGTCTTCGACGCCGCCTACCAGGGCGAGAGTGAGGGCGAGCCGCGAGGCTTGGAGAATCCCTTTCAGCGGGCCGAGGACATCAAGTCCGCCGTGACCTACCTCACCACCCGTGATGACATCGACCCGGACCGTATCGGGGCTCTGGGTATCTGCGCATCCGGCGGTTACGTCCCCTACGCCGCGCAGACCGACCACCGCATCAAGGGCATCGCCACGGTCAGCGCCGTCGATCTCGGGTCCGTGTTCCGTGAGGGGCCACCAGGCAGTTCCGGGAGACATTCGAGTACTACCGCACCCCGCGCGGCTACCACCCCCGCGCGGTCCAGGGATGGGTACTGCGCAGCATCGACCTGATCGCCCAGTACGACTCGTACGCAATGATCCGGCTCATCTCGCCCCGTCCCTTGCTGATGATCGCCGGTTCTGAGGCGGAGAGCGCCTACTTCAGCAGGGAAGCGATCGAGAAAGCGGCCGAGCCCAAGGAGCTGGTCGTCATCGACGGTGCCACCCACATCAACCTGTACGACAAGGACGAATACGTCACACCCGCCGTCGCGAAACTCACCGAATTCTTCGGCAAGCACCTGGCTGGATGACCGCCTGCCGTGCCCGCGGTGGTGCGGCTGCCCCGTCGGCACAACAGCAACCAAGTGGTGGGTCAACTTCCCGGGCCGATCCCGGACGACACATTGGCGGGCGCGTGCTGCGCGGCGCAACGTGGGAGGTGTGAGCGACACATCCTGCGAACCGGCCGCGCTACCGGAGGAAGCAGCCATGAGCCAGTCCACTCACCTTGACATCGAGTTCGCGGCGCCCGACGGCGTGACCTTGCGCGGGGCACTGTACGTTCCTGGCCGGCCCGGCCGACACCCGGCGATCACCATGGCCCATGGGTACGGCGCGGTGAAGGAAATGGCGCTCCTCCGCCTCGCCGGCACGTTCGCCGAGGCCGGCTTCGCCGCCCTGGTCCACGACCACCGCACCTTCGGCGCCAGCGACGGAACCCCGCACCAGGACATCGACCCCTGGAAACAGATCGAGGACTGGCGGCGCGCCATCACCTACCTGGAATCGCGGCCCGAGGTCGACGCCGACCGGATCGGCCTGTGGGGGTCCAGCTATGCCGGCGGACACGCGATCGTGCTCGGCGCCACCGACCGGCGGCTGAAGGCCGTCGTCGCCCAGGTGCCCACCATCAGCGGCTTCGAGCAGTCCAGGCGTCGCGTCGCCCCCGATGACATCGCCGCCCTGGAGACCGCCCTCGACGCCGATGAGCGTGCCCAACTGACCGGCGAGGCGCCGCGCGTCCAGGCCCTGGTCAGCGCCGATCCAGCCGTCGCCGCCTCCTACCGCGCCCAGGATGCCGTCGACTTCTACCTCCAGGAACTCCCCCAAGGAACACGCTGGGACAACAGCGTCACCGTCCGCTCCACCCGCAAGGCACGCATGTACGAGCCGGGCGTCTTCATCGACCGCGTCTCCCCCACACCGCCGCTGATGATCGTCGGTGAGCAGGACACCGTCACCCTCACCGACACCGGACTCGCCGCCTACAACCGGGCGCTGGAACGGAAGCAACTGGTGACGATTCCCGGTGGGCACTTCGCCCCGTACACCACCGAGTTCACTCAAGCCTCCGCGGCGGCCACCGCCTTCTTCCGCGGCCATCTGACACCGAGCGGAAACTGAAGCGCACGAATCCGTACGGCCCCCACCGCGCCGGTCGTGCGGCACCGACTCCGGGGCGGCTACCCCGGCGCCCGGATCACCCACACACCTGTCCACTGAAGCCAGTAGCCCCCGTAGCCATCGCGTAGATGTACCATCCAGCACCAACATTGATTGCGCCCCAGACGAGGGAGCTTGTGGTGGACACCTCTACCGATAACACCAACCTGAAGTCCCAGTACGCGGCACAGATCACCGCAGATCTCGAACGCAACTCCGCCGAACACGAACGCCTGAGCACCGAAATCTCGGCGCTGCAACGGCAACTGTCGGTGCTCGAGAACAACCGGGTGCTCCTGCTCAGCATGCGACACACCCTCGGTGGCGAATCCGCCGCCGACGTACCGGAGAACACCGAGGTCAGCGGCTCTGAGGACGGTGTGTCCACTGCGCCGCAGTCCGCAGCGCTGCCGGCAGCGCGCAAGCCGAGGAAGAACGCCAACACGACCACCGGCAAGCGGAAGAGGGCAGATTCAGACACGAGCCGTCCCAAGCGGGTGAGAGAAACCAGTGTGCCCACGCTCCGGGACCTCATCCGTGATGACCTCATCCAGCACGGTGAACCGCGCTCCGCAGCCGAGGTCACCACCGCCCTCACCCAGGCCCTTCCGGACCGCGAGATCAAGGCCACCGTCGTACGCAGCACTCTCGAGTCACTCGTCGCCAAGGGCCAAGTACACCGCACCAAGCAGCAGAAGTCCGTCTTCTACTCGGCTACCACCCCGGACACGGCCGCCGGTACGTCTGAGCCCAGCGCGGCATCCCCTTCCTGAATCCTGTAAACGTCGTCTCCTGCGCTGCGCTCCAGTCGACCTGCCCGGCACACGACCTCCCGCGTGCCGGGAGGTACTCCTCCCGGCCCGTGGTACCACGTCGTTGAACAGATCGTGGGTGGGTTATGGTGCCGGCATGAGCGTACGGTTCACCGGCTGGCCGGAGCGAGCCATGGACGTGCTACTGCACCTGCAAGGCGAGCCTTCAAGCGCGGTACGCGAGCAGTACCGCGCGGATCGCGAACGCCTCGTCCGGCAGCCGATGATCGCGTTGCTGAACGATGTGGCGGACGCCGATCCACGGTACGAGGACTTCTCTGTCTGGCACTACCGCACAAACTCCTGGTGGTGGCAGCACCAGGGCGCGGTGATCCGACTCGGCCGCAAGATCGAGATCGGTCTGCGGTTCGATCTGGACGGCCTGCGGATCCAGGGGGCCTGGTGGTATCCGGACCCTGGACAGGTCGCCATGTTCCGCAAGGCCGTCGCCGCCGAGAGCAGCGGCCGCGAACTGTCCCCCATCGTCGAGGACTTGCGGCACAAGGGCTACGCCATCTCCGGGGACGTGATGAAGCGCCCCCCACGGGATTATCCGTCCGACCACTGCCGCGCGGACCTGCTGCGCCACCGCTCACTGATCGCTGCCCAACCCCTCGGCTGCGAGGACTGGCTCCACACCCCTGAAGCCGTCGGCAAAGTCCTCGCAGCCGCCGACGACCTGGACCCCATGCTCACATGGCTGGTCCGTCACGTGAAAAGCTCCGCCTGACACCGGAAAGCGCTCCGTCCGCGCCGTCGGCGGGTCCGAGCGGGTTTCAGGACCTTGGTCGCCCCGTCGCCGGGCCGAGCAGGTGTCAGAGGTTCCACTCGCGGTCGGTGGCCCATTTCTCGAGGGTGTGCCAGCCGACCTCGGGGTAGTCCCGGCGCAGTCCGTCGATGTCCACGTCCAGCCCGGTCTCCTGGAAGTAGCCGAACATGGCGGCCAGGTCGCCGGAGTAGCTCTCGGCGACCGTCAGCGGCACCTCTCGGTGGCGGATCTCGCAACCGCTCGCGGCGCCGATCGCGGCCGCGATCTGCTCGGGTGTCCGCCACTGCGCGGCGATGTCGATCCGGCGCCCGCCGAACTCCGCGGGGCGGTTCAGCGCGAGGGCCGCGAAGGCGCCGATGTCCCTCGCGGCGATCAGCGGCATCGGGCGCCCGGGTGGCATGGGCAGCGCGAAGACACCGTCGCGGAGCGATTCCATGGTCCAGCCGTTCGCATAGTTCTCCATGAAGACACCGGGGCCGATCACGGTCCATGTCACATCGAGGGTGGCCAGGTGTCGCTCGATCCGCCACTTGCTCTCGAAGTGCGGGATGCCCGTGGACCGGTCGGCGTTGGCGGCGGAGGTGAACACGATGTGCCGCACCCCGACGGCGACCGCCGCGTCCAGCAAAGCGGTCCCCTGGCGGATCTCGGCGGAGAGGTCGCTGCCGAACGGTGTGGACATCGCGAAGAGCGCTCCGGTGTCGGCGAGCGCGGTGGCCAGGGATGCCTCGTCGTCGAAGTCGGCCCCGACCACCTCGGCCCCGAGAGCGCGCAGTTCGGCGGCGGCGGGTGTGGCGGGGTCGCGGGTGAGCGCGCGGACCGGACGGCCGAGCTGAAGCAGTGCGCGGGCCGCGGCGCCGCCTTGGGCACCGGTGGCGCCGGACACGGCCACCGGGAGAGAGGTATTTATCTGCGTCATGCAGAGAACGTACGGCACATTGACTGCGTGGCGCAAATAATTATCCCGCGAACCGTCGAGCGAGGGGCGGCCACTAGGATGTCTGCGTCGCGCAGCGGACACGGGGCACCTCGGCCGCGCCCGGCATGGAGACGCGCCGCACGGAGACGCGGCACAACGACACAGAGGCGCGGGAGGCCCTGCGGATGGCACGCGAAGACCTGATGACAGAGCTGGGGTCGGCGTCCCGGCACTATATGGCCTCGTACATCCTGTTCAACCAGGCGGTGGCGGACCACCTGGGGATGCACCCCACCGATCTGCAGTGTCTCAACCTCCTCACGCTCGAGGACGGTCCCGTCACCACCGGGCGGATCGCCGAACTGACCGGGCTGACCAGCGGTTCGGCCACCCGGCTGGTCGACCGGCTGGAGAAGGCGGGCCAGGTCACCCGCCGCCGGGACGAGCAGGACCGGCGGCGGGTCCTGGTGGAGGTGGTGCCCGGGGCGATGGAACGGTTCGGCGCCGTGTGGCGGGAGCTGGGGGCGGACTGGGAGGAGCTGTTCCACGAGGACAGCGAGGCCGATCTCGCCGTGCTGCTGCGCCATATGCGCAGAACCACCGAGTTGGCGCGCCACCAGATGGCCCGGCTCGCCGAGCGGTCCGCCGCACACTGACCCGGCCGGGCCGCGGACCCTGGGCTCTTCCTCTCATCTGACGGTGGCCGCGAACCGGGGGCGATGGTCCGGCATCAACTGCGTAAGATCGTCAACGATTTGGCGGTCCGACCCGTCCGGCCCGGCGTCGGGCGCGGGAAGCCGTCCCGCGGCGGGCAGCACACCCGCCGGGCGAGCGGCCCGTGGCCGAGACGAGGAGGAACACGCGTGAGCCGACAGCCACAGGATGACCAGGTCGCGGCGGCCGCCGCGGCGCTCAAGGCCGCGGGCGTCGCCGATGCGGACGCCGCGCGCTACACGCCCCTGTCCGGCGGCACCTACAACACCGTGCTACGCGTCGACCTCGATGACCACCGGCAGTGGGTGGTGAAGATCCCTCCGCCCCCGGACACCCCCCGACTCGGCTACGAGCACGAACTCCTGCGGGGCGAAGTGCTCTTCTACACCTCGGCGGCCACGGCGGCCGACATCCCGGTCCCCGAGGTCGTACACAGCGAACTCGATCCGCACGCGGTCGGCGGGCCCTGTCTGATCAGCACCCTGCGCCCCGGCACGCCATGGCATGAGATCTCCGGGACGATCCCGGACGGCGAGCGCCGTCGGCTCAGGGAAGAGCTCGGGCGGCTGGTGGCCCGCCTCCACACCGTGACCGGAACCGGCTTCGGCTACCCCGCCGAGCCCTTCGGCCCGCCGGCGGCGAGCTGGCGGCAGGCGTTCACGGGGATTATGGACGGGGTACTCGACGACGCCGAGCGCTACCGGGCCTCGCTGCCCGTGCCAGTGGCCCGCGTCAGGGGGCTGTTCGCCGCGGTGGCGGGCGTACTCGACGACGTGGTCACGCCCGCCCTGGTGCATTTCGACCTGTGGGAGGGAAACCTGCTGCTCGACGGCGAGGCGGGGGCCCGGACGCTCAGCGGCGTCATCGACGGCGAGCGGATGTTCTGGGGCGATCCGGTGGCCGACTTCGTCTCGCTGGCACTGCTGGGAAACGTGGAGGACGACGCGGACTTCCTGTCCGGATACGCCGCGGTCGCCGGTCCGCCGCGCTTCGACGACTCCGTACGGCTGCGCCTGGCGCTCTACCGCGCCTATCTCTATCTGATCATGCTGGTCGAGGCGGTGCCCCGGGGCTATTCGCCCGAGGAGTCGGCCCGTACCCAGCAGCGTGTGGCACCGCATCTCCTGGCGGCCCTGCGGGACATGGAGGCGGTCGGCGGATGATCTCGGCGTGGTTCGGCTACGCCACGGAGTCGGGTCCGGCCGCTCCGCGATCGTGAGGACGGCGGAGCGGGCCCGGACCGGCGTACCGCCGCGCCGCCCCAGGTGCGACGCTGAGAGGAGACGCCACTCCTTGGCGACCACGCACCCGGGAGGAGGGCCCCGAGATGACGAACCACACCCCCGAGCAGGGTGCCGGAACCCGCCCGAGCACCCTGGACACGCAGAGCGAGGAGGAGCGGCTGCGGCTGCTGGAGACGCATGTGCAGACCCTGGCGGACGCGGTCCGAGCGCTCGCGCACGGCCTGGAGAACATTCCGACGCAGGACGACGCCCTGGCGGCGGAGGCGGCGGCCCGCGGCGCCCGGCTGGCCCATGAGCTGCTGCTCTCGCAGGGCCTGTGAGCACCGGACGGCGCGGGCGCGCTCGTAGCCCCGGAAGGCGGCAACCTATCCGGCCGGGGCGGCGACGTAGAGCCGGAGGCCAGGACGGACCGGTGAAGGGATGGGCCCAGTGAAGGTCAACAAAGCCGTGACGGTGCTGCTCGGCGCGGTGTCCCTGGCGGCGGTGGGCGCGCCGCGGGCATTACCCGCG
>NZ_JBSFMM010000137.1:0-29589 GCF_053599555.1 Streptomyces sp. NPDC000941 | reverse complement strand
CCTGGGCCGCGGCCCAGGCGCCGCGCGCAGGCCGCGGCCCGGATCAACACGCGCCGCCGCCCGAGCCCGCGCTCACGCGCGCTGCGCGGCGGGGGCCTGGCCCAGTGTGCCGTGCGGCGGCGATCCGGCGGCCAGCTCCTTGGCGGCCTCGGTCAGGTCCTTGGCCGTGTCGATGGCGCGCCAGTACGCGCCGTGGGGCAGCGGGAACCCGGCCAGGCGGCGCTCGCGGGCGAGCCGGGGGAAGGTGGTGCGCTCGTGGTCCCCGCGGTCGGGGAGCAGCGCGGTGAAGTCGGCGGAGAAGACGTAGACGCCGGCGTTGATGAGGTACGGCGACGGCGGCGCCTCGATGAAGTCGAGGACATGGCCGAACTCGTCGGTCTCCACCGCGCCCCAGGGGATGCGCGGGCGGGCCAGGGCGAGCGTGGCGACGGCGTCGCGCTCGCGGTGGAAGTCGGCCATGTCGCGGAGCGAGAAGCGGGTCCAGATATCGCCGTTGGTGGCGTACCAGGACCGGTCGGGGTGCGGGAGCGACGCGGCGGCGAACTTGAGACCGCCGCCGCGGCCCAGCGGCTCCTTCTCGACGACCGTCGTCACCCGCAGCGGCAGATCCGCCGACTCCAGCCAGTCCTGGAGCACCGCCGCGAGGTGGCCGCAGGAGACGACGGCGTCGGTGACGCCCTCGGCGGCCAGCCAGGCGAGCTGGTGGCCGATGATCGGGGTGCCGGTGCCGGGGATCTCGACCATGGGCTTGGGCCGGTCGTCGGTGTACGGGCGCAGCCGCGAGCCCTGGCCTCCGGCCAGGACGACGGCTTGTGTGGGGCGCGCGGGCAGTGGGTGCCGCGCCGCGGTGCGGGCGTCATCTGTCATGGGCCGCACGATATGCGGTGCCGTGATGGAGGTGCCGAGCCGCGTCAGCGGCGGGCCCGGGTGACGCCGGTCGCGTACGAGGTGTCGCAGACCGGACGGGAGTAGGCCTGGGCGCGGTCCGTGCCGCCGTACTTGGCGACCGCGGCGCGGCCGAGCGCGCGGGCGATGGAGGCGCAGTGCCTGGCCAGCGAGGGCCGCTCGGAGGTGGCGACTTGGAGATGGGTGAGGGCCACGCCCGGGTCCTTCTCCTGGAGTTCGGCGAGCAGCCGGTCGCGCAGCGCCTCGTGCGGGGCGCGGTGGGCGGCGCGGGTTGATGCCCTGTCGGACGAGGCGGTGAGGATCTGCGACTCGGCCGCCGGGGATGCCCACGGGACGCGGGTGACGGCGAGCGTCCCGGAGAGGACGAGGACGACGGGGAGGACGAGAGCGAGAGTTCTGCCGATGCGGCGGGCTGCGGTGTTCAAGGACGTTCCTCGCGGTTCTTGACGGCGGTACGCGGCGATCGTAGCGAGGAGCGATGATTTGGCGACATTTAGTCACCGTTTTGGGGGACCAGATACACCAGAGAGGGTGGCGGGCCTTGACGGGTTGGGGTGATATGCCCGGTATGCGAAGAGATTTATCTGTCGGGCTATTTGTCGATACAGCAACAGGCGCCGCCCGTCCGCACAGAGGCGGACGGACGGCGCCGTTGGGTTGACCGGGGTTGTCGCTCGGTCAGTCGCTGAGTCGCTCGCCCGTGGACGTCGAGAAGACGTGGATCTCGCTCGGGCGCGGGACGACGTGGAGTTGGGTGCCCTTCTCCGGCACCTGGCGGCCGTTGACCCGGACGACCAGGTCCTTGACCTCGCCGCCGACCTCGGCGGTGCCGTAGACGTAGCCGTCGGCGCCGAGTTCCTCGACGACGTTGACGGTGACGGCCAGACCGGCCGGGGCGTCCTTGCTCTCCTTGGTGAGGCCCTTGGCGGCGGCGCCGCCCTCCTCGACCACGTCGAAGTGCTCGGGGCGGACGCCGACGGTGACCGTGCGGTCGCCCTTGTCCCCCGCGGCGCTCAGCGCCTCACGGCTGACCGCGACGACGCTGTTGCCGAACTTCACGCCGCCGTCGGTGATCGGCACCTCGACCAGGTTCATCGCCGGGGAGCCGATGAAGCCCGCGACGAACAGGTTGTTGGGGCGGTCGTACATGTTGCGCGGCGAGTCGACCTGCTGCAGCAGCCCGTCCTTGAGGACGGCCACCCGGTCGCCCATGGTCATGGCCTCGACCTGGTCGTGGGTGACGTACACGGTGGTGATGCCCAGCCGGCGCTGCAGGCTGGCGATCTGGGTACGGGTCTGCACACGGAGCTTGGCGTCCAGGTTGGACAGCGGCTCGTCCATGAGGAAGACCTGCGGCTCACGCACGATCGCGCGGCCCATCGCGACACGCTGCCGCTGACCACCGGAGAGCGCCTTGGGCTTGCGGTCCAGGTACTCGGTGAGGTCCAGGATCTTGGCCGCTTCTTCGACCTTCTGCCGGATCTCCGTCTTGTTGACGCCGGCGATCTTCAGCGCGAAACCCATGTTCTGGGCCACGCTCATATGCGGGTACAGCGCGTAGTTCTGGAACACCATCGCGATGTCCCGGTCCTTCGGCGGAAGGTGGGTGACATCGCGGTCGCCGATCCGGATCGAACCGCCGTTGACGTCCTCGAGGCCGGCGAGCATCCGCAGGGAGGTGGACTTGCCGCAGCCGGAGGGGCCGACGAGAACGAGGAACTCGCCGTCCTCGATGTCGATCTCGAGCTGATCGACGGCGGGCTTCTCAGTGCCCGGGTAGATCCGGGTCGCCTTGTCGTACGTAACCGTGGCCATGCTGATCTGGTCCCTTCACCGGCAGGAACGTGCCGGACGATCCGAGTAAAGGCAGGGGTCTAGTCCACTTCCGCGGACTGGCCGCGACCTTAACTCGGAGTGGGGCTCCCTGTCTCTACCTGAGCTGACCAAACTTTGGGCGAGCGGAGAATTTCGAACGGATCACCCCCTCGGCGTGGGTACACTGCTGGGGACGCGCCGACTTAGCTCAGCTGGTAGAGCACCGCTCTTGTAAAGCGAAGGTCGTCGGTTCGAGCCCGACAGTCGGCTCCGCGAGCGCACGGCCCTTCATGGCGGACCACGGAGGGCCGTTCGTCTCGCCTCTCACACCCATCCCGTGCCCCGGGTTCCCGGCCCGACTGTCAACAAATTGCCAGCCGCGCCCCCGCGTGATCGCCCACCGTTGCCTTCCGAGTGCGCTGCGCGTTCGGAGCGGGGTCACCTGGGGCGGAGTTTCCGGGTCGGGGTGCAGCTTGTTGACAATCCCGTGGCCGCCGCGCCGTGGCGCTAAGCATAAGCGGCACAAAAGTGGGCGATTTTACTTGACCTTTACCAACTGTAGTGCGTTGACTGGCTTGCTGAGGGCGAACTAATCTCCGGCCGCAGGGCCTTGTACGGCCTTTCCAGCCACAATCCACCTACTGGACACGGGCTTCTCGACCGCGGGGAAGAAGGGCTACGCGAGGGTTGAGAACCAGCGGGTAACGGTGGCGCGGAAGTTCGTGATGCGGAAGTTCGTGATTCTGATCGGCGGCTGTGTCATTGCGGATTCAATTACGGGGTGGCCGCCGATCGCCTTCGCGGCCGTTCTTGGTGACTTGGGACGGTCGGCAGCAACCGACGGGTATGCGACGGACGGGTCGTGTGCCGCATGGGGGAGTCATGGCTGAACTGTCCATGTCCAAACTGTCTACGTCCAATACGAAGGAAGAGCCGGCGGCGTCCATGCTCGGCGCCCCGGTCCAGTCCCCGCCGATGGTGCTGGCCACCGACGGCCCCGCCGTCAGACAGGCCATCGGGCAGCTCCTGTCGCGCGCACGGCACAGCATCAGTCTGATCGTGCCCGGCACCTTCGAGCGGGCCAAACCGATCCTCCCGCAGATGGGCCGGTTCACCGCCGTCGCGGGCACCGGGGTCACCGTGCGGGTGCTCTGCACCCCGCAGGTCCTGGCCCCGCTCGGCATCCTCGCCGCCGCGCGGCGCGGCCCGCTCGGCTATGAGCTCCGGGTCGCGGACGTGGATCTGCAGGGGACCGTGATCGCCGACGGCAGGGCCGCCTTCGGCCGGTCGGGCGGCGAATGCGGCGGCCGGTACGCGACCTTCAACTACGACCCCGCCTCGGTCCGCGCGCTGGACCTGATGTTCGCCGGGGCCTGGGGTAGCGCGATGCCGCTGGACGAGCATCAGCGCCTGGCCGACCGGCTGCGCTCGGACTCGGTACGGATGATCCTGGAGCGTCTGCGCGAGGGTCACACGGACGATGTGGCGGCGCGCCAGATCAGGGTCTCGCTGCGCACGTACCGCCGCCATGTCGCGGCGATCATGCGTGACGTCGGGGCCAACTCCCGCTTCCAGGCCGGGGTGCGCGCCGTCGAACTGGGGCTGTTGTCGGACGTCGACTGACGTGACCGGGCACGAGGAGGGCGGCGTCGAAAACGAGCTGGCCGAGCAGGCCATCGCCCAGGAACTCCTGGCGGTACGCGCGCTCATAGCATCCACGGTCGCCGCATCAGCCGCGGCTGCCGAATCCGTCGTCGGCGATTCCGGGGCCGGTGATTCCGGCTCTGGCCAATCCGCGGCCGGCCAATCCGGTTCCGGCCAATCCGGTTCCGGTCAATCCGGTTCCCGTGATTCCGGGGCGGCCGAATCCGCGGCCGACCAGGGCGCCGGGCGACCGCGGGGGAACTCCTGGGTCGCGGCGGTGGAAACGGACGAGGAAGAAATTCGAACGGCTGCCGAAGAGCTGATCCGGGAGGCCGGCGGGAATGTCGACGTGGTGCTCGCGGCGGAGGCCGCGCATGTCGGTGCGCTGCATTCCGTACTGAGCGAATGGCTCCGCTCCGGCGGCGAGGACGTGAGAACGCGTGTTCTGTGCGCCCAGAACTCACTCGACTGGAATTTTGTGCGACGGCACGCCAGGGACCGGCGGCATCTGGAGGTCCGGGTCGCCCGGATTCCGCTGCTCGCCGCGCTCATCGTCGACGGCCGCGCCGCGCTGGTGTGCGCCGACTCCGCGGTCGGCCGCCGGGCCTCCGCCATCCGCGATCCGGGGGTCATCGAGACCCTGCAGACCCTCTTCGACGGCATCTGGCGCAATGCGGTGGTGGTGAACGAGCGGGTCGACTTCGGCGACCACCCCCGGATGGAGATGGTGCGGCCGATCCTGGAGTGGCTGAGGCTCGGCGTCACCGACGAGGTCGCCGCGCGCGAGCTGTCGGTCTCGGTGCGCACCTATCGCCGCTATGTTGCCGAGATCATGGCCTTGCTGGGCGCGAGCTCCCGGTTCCAGGCCGGGGTGCGCGCCGCTGAGCTGGGGCTACTGCCGGTCGCGCCCCCCGGGGACGCCCAGCGGGACCCGCCGCGAGACCCCCCGCGCCACCGGCGCTGAGCCGGTGGCGAGGAGGCGGTGACCGTGGCCGGTTGAGGTGCTGGCAGCTTCCTGTAGGCGCGTTGCGGGTGCTCTGGGCGTCCGGCTAGACATGATGAACTGACCTGACGAAAGCCGTAGTTGCGGACGGTCCTGGCGCATGGGAGTGACCGGCCCGACAAGGAGGCACTCTTATGAGTATTTCAACTCCCGAAAAGTTGGTGACGAGTCACCGGAAGACGACTCGGGGAAACACGGCTCCTGCTGTCCCCGCCGCTCCGGAAAGGATGACTCCGGAACGGATATCTCCAGACCGGAGCTCTCCAGACCGGAGCTCTCCAGACCGGAGCTGCCCGGACCGGAGCTCCCCGGAGCAGCTGCTGAGCGGGGTCGGTGTGCTCGACAAGGCATCGCTGCTGCTCGGCGTCCTGGAAGCGGGCCCGGCCTCGCTGGCCAGGCTGGTCTCCGCCACCGGCCTCAAACGCCCCACCGTGCACCGGCTGGTGCTCGCCCTGGAGCGGCTGCGGCTGCTCGCCCGGGACGCACAGGGCCGCTTCATCCTGGGGCCGCGGCTCGGGCTGATGGCCCTGGAAGCCTGTCGGGACCATCTGGCGACGACGGCGGAGCCCGTGCTGAGCGAGTTGCGCGATGTGACCGGTGCCAGCGCCCGGCTCTACCGGCGCCGCGGGTATATGCGTATCTGCGTCGCCGAGGCCGCGGTGACCGGCAACCCGGTCGCACAGGACCGGGTGCCGGTCGGCGCCGCCCTGCCGATGAACGCCGGCCCCGTCTCCCAGGTGCTGCTGGCCTGGGAGCGGCCCGAGGACCTGTACGAGGGGCTGCGCGGCGCCCAGTTCACCGCCGCCACGCTCTCCGGCGTACGGCGCCAGGGCTGGGCCCAGAGCGTCGGCGGGCGGGAGCACGGGATAGCCGCCGTGGCGGCCCCGGTGCGCGGCCCCGGCGGCCGGGTGGTCGCCGCGCTGTCGATCTCCGGGCCCATCGGGCGGATGTCCAACGCCCCGGGCCGGGTCTACGGCAGCGCGGTGATCGACGCGGCGGTACGGCTCGGCAGCGGTTTCCAGCGCTGATAACGGGCGGGTGGGCCGCCGCCGGATTCGGTTCGCGGGGCGGCCACCGCTGCGGGATGCTGTGCGCATGCCGACGCCCGCTGAGCAGCAGCTCGCCCCCATGACCCTTGAGGACTACACCGCCCGGATGTCCCGGGCGGCCCGCACCGCCGCCGATGCCGGGCTGGCCGGGCTGGTGGTCACCCCCGGCCCGGACATGGTCCATCTGTGCGGTTACCGCCCCCCGGCGGAGACCGAGCGCCTCACCGCCCTGATGGTCGTCCCGGGGCAGACGCCCCGGCTCCTGGTGCCCCTGCTGGAGCGGCCGGACGCGCTGGCCGCGACCGGCGTGGGCGCGACCGAGGTGACCGGCTGGACCGACGGCGGCGACCCGTACCGGACGGCGGCGGACATGCTGCCGCCGCGCGGCCGTTACGGGATCTCCGACGAGACCTGGGCCGTCCACCTGCTCGGCCTCCAGCGCGTTCTGCCGGACACCTCCTACTCCGCGATCGGCGAGGCGCTGCCCATGCTGCGCGCGGTCAAGGACACCCACGAGGTGCAGCGGCTCGCGTCCGCGGGGGCGGCGGCCGACGCGGCGTACGAGGAGATCGTGCAGGTCCGCTTCGCCGGGCGGCGGGAGCGCGATATCGCCGCCGACCTCAGCGCGCTGCTGCTGCGATACGGCCACAGCCAGGTCGACTTCACGGTCGTGGGCTCGGGCCCCAACGGCGCCAACCCGCACCATGAGGCCGGGGAGCGGGTGATCGAGGAGGGCGACATGGTGGTGCTGGACTTCGGTGGCCTCAAGGACGGCTACGGCTCCGACACCACGCGTACGGTGCACGTCGGCGAGCCGACGAAGGAAGAGCGCAAGGTCCACGACATCGTGCGCGAGGCGCAGCAGGCGGCGTTCGAGGCGGTCCGGCCGGGGGCGGCCTGCCAGGACATCGACCGGGTGGCGCGCCAGGTGATCAACGAGGCGGGCTACGGCGAGTACTTCATCCACCGCACCGGCCACGGCATCGGGGTCACGACGCATGAGCCGCCCTATATGGCGGAGGGCGAGCAGCTGCCGCTGGTGCCGGGGATGTGCTTCTCGATCGAGCCGGGGATCTATCTGCCGGGGCGGTTCGGGGTGCGTATCGAGGACATCGTGACCTGCACGGAGACGGGCGGACGCCGGTTGAACAACACGGCGCGGGAGCTGCGGGTCGTGGCCTGAGGACGGTTACCGGAAGGGCCGGGCCGGAGGGGGCCCGGGGCTGGTGCCGGAGGGGCCCGGTGCCGGTGCCGCTCTCCCCTCGTGCAGCGGCACCGGCCCCGCGGGCCCGGTCTGGTGGCGGCGCCGGGAGGGTTACGGCACCAGGAGGGTTACGGCACCCGGGAGGGTCACGGCACCAGGACGACCTTGCCCGTCGTGGCGCGCGTCTCCAGGGCCCGGTGGGCGGCCGCCGCCTCGGCGAGGGGGAAGCGGTGCACCCCCGGGACGAGACGGCCGGCCGCGGCCTCGGCCATGGAGCGCTCCTCCAGCGTGCGGATCGGGTCCGGCCCGCCGGCCTTCGCCAGCATCGGCGGGCCGAGCACGACCTCCGAGGTGATGCCGCGGGCCGTCAACTCCTCCTCGCCGAACTCCAGCGGGCCGCCACCGCCGGTGAGCAGCCCGCCCGAGGACCAGCCGAAGACGAGGTGACGGCCGCCGGGGCCGAGCAGATCCACGCCCGCGCGGCCGGGCTCCCCGCCGACGCCGTCGAACAGCACGGTCGCGGCCCGGCCGCCGAGGGCCGCCCGGACCTGGTCCGGCCAGCCCGGGTCCGTGTAGTCGACGGCGATGTCGGCGCCCAGTTCGCGTACCCGCGCCACCTTCTCGGGGCCGCCCGCCAGCGCCACGACCGTGGCGCCCGCATGCCCCGCGTACTGCACCAGGAGTTGGCCGATACCGCCCGCCGCCGAGGTGACGACCGCGACGTCGTCGGCGGTCAGCTCGGCGAACTGCAGGATCCCCATCGTGGTCCTGCCGGTGCCGATCATGGCGACGGCCTGCGCCTCGTCCAGGTTCGCGGGCACCTCGTGCAGCTTGCCCGCGGCGACCACGGCCAGTTCGGCGTAGCCGCCGGGCACCATCCCGAGGTGGGCGACCACGCGCTTGCCGAGCCACGCCGGGTCGGTGCCCTCGCCCAGCGCCTCGACCGTGCCCGCGACCTCGCGGCCGGGGATGGTCGGCAGTTCGGGCGCGGCGTGGGTGGCGGTGGTCTGGCCCGCGCGCAGGGCGGTGTCGAGCAGATGGACCCCGGCCGCGGCGACCGCGATCCGGACCTCGCCCGGGCCCGGCACCGGATCGTCGGTCTTCTCGTGGATCAGGTTCTCGGCGGGGCCGAAGGCGTGCAGGCGGATGGCGTACATGGGTGTTCTCCCTGGGCCGGTGGGGCTGTCGTACGGCCACCCTCCAACCTCAACCAAAGTTCAGGTCAAGGGGCGTTGGGCCGCGCCCGGACGTGACGGCGGTCACCGGGGCGCCCCCGACGCGGCGGCCGGGGCGTCCCCGACCCGCCCGCCGAGCGCGAGCGTGGCCGCGGTGAGCGCGCTGTTGAACGACACCTCGCAGAGCACCCCCGGCGCCGCCACCTGGTCACCCGCCAGATAGACCCCGTCGCCCCGGTGGATCGCCGGCCGGTCCCGCCAGGTGGTGCCGGGCGCGTCCACCGCCCCCGTACGCCCGGTCGCCAGGGCCACCCGGCGGAAGACCGTACGCTCGCGCCAGCCCGGAAAGCCCAGGTCCAGCAGGTGTTCGGCGCGGGCGAGGCCGTCGGTCCTGGTCTCGTCCGGGCCGATGGGCACCTGGCCCTGGAGCAGCTGCTCGCCGGGCGGGGCCAGCGAGGGGTCCTGGGCCGTGAAGCGTTCGACCCAGCCGGGGGAGTCGAGGTCGGAGACGGCGAACGCGTCGCCGCGCCGGGTGCGTACGGCCAGGTCGATCAGGACCGTACGGCCGCTGTCCCAGGTGAGCGAGGCGTCGCCGAGCAGCGCGCGGGCGGTGGGCAGCGCGGTCGCGACGATCACCGGGCCCTGGTCGGTGGGCAGCGTGTCCACCCGGGAGCCGGTTTCGAGCCGTACGCCGAGCTTCCAGGCGTGGTCGGCCATCCGGTCGACGACCGCGCCCCAGCCGCCGCGCACATAGTGGGCCTCCGGCGGCACCTTGGCGGAGCGCCGGAAACGCTCCTGGACGAAGGCGGCGGACAGCTGCCCGGGGGCGTGGTGGAAGGTGGCGACGCCGACGTAGTTCGCCGCCGCGCGGGCCCCGGCCGCGCCGGCGACGCTCGTCGCCCAGGTGGTGAAGTCGGCGTCGACCGGCGCCCGTTTGGCCATCAGCAGCCTGAGCATGGCGGCCGGCGGCACGCGGCGCAGCCGCCCGCCGCGGTGGAAGCGCAGCCGGGCGGCCTCCAGGGGCGGGAGGTGAGCAAGCGGGCGGAGCAGCCCGCGCTTCTTCAGCCATGACCAGTGCGGCCCGCCCGCGTAGAAGGCGTGCGGGCCTTCATTGACGCGGTACGGGGCGGGGGCGGTGCGGGCGCGTCCGCCGAGTGAGTGGTGGGCCTCGTACAGGGTCACCACGGCTCCTGCCTCGGCGGCGGCGATGGCCGCGGTGAGGCCGGCCAGACCGCCGCCGACGACGGTGATACGGCGCATGGGCAGCATTCCTTCCCGTACTGCGACCCAGGTCGGATCGCGTTTCACGGGTACGACGAGGCGGCGCGGCGAGACGTGACATTGGGCCGTTGACAGGCCGTTGTCAGGCCGTTGTCAGTGGGGTGGTTCACGATGGAGGGCGGGTCATGGCATGGCGGGCGGACGGGACGGAGCGGGTATGGCGGGGCGCGGCAGGAGCGGGGCGGCGGGCGCGGTGCGGGCGGCGCGGCGGCCGGAGGTGGTGCTGCCCGAGCTGCGGCCTTACGACGGCGGGGAGCTGGAGCCGGAGGGGGACTACGACGGGCTGGACTTCGCCGACCTGGACTTCGCCGGGCAGCGGGCGGGCGGTGCGCGCTTCCTGGACTGCGGGTTCCGCCGCTGCGCGTTCGACGAGGCCCGGCTGTCCCGGGCCAGGTTTCTCGACTGTGTGCTGGAGGGCGTGCGGGGCGTGGGCGCCGATCTCTCGGAGGCGCGGCTGCGGGATGTGGAGCTGGTGGACGCCCGGCTGGGCGGGGTCCAGCTGCACGGGGCGGTGCTGGAGCGGGTGCTGGTCCGCGGCGGGAAGATCGACTATCTGAATCTGCGGACGGCGCGGCTCATGGACGTCGTCTTCGAGGGGTGTGTGGTGGCGGAGGCGGACTTCGGCGGGGCGGTGCTGGAGCGGGTCGAGTTCGTGGACTGCGCGCTGCGCGCGGCGGACTTTACCCAGGCGCGGATGACGGACGTCGATCTGCGCGCGGTCACGGAGCTGGACATCGCGCGGGGTATGGAGCATCTGGCGGGCGCGGTGATCAGCCCGCCGCAACTGCTCGACCTGGCTCCGGCGCTCGCGGCCCGGCTGGGCATCCGGGTGGAGGAGGCGGTCAGGGCCGGGGGCTAGCGGACCGGGGGTAGCGGACGGGGGGTCAGACGCGGGGGTAGCGGGCCTGCAGCTCCCACACCGCCGGGTTGTCGGCCAGCCCCTCGTGCATATCGGTGAGGTCCGCGATCAGATCGTGCAGAAAGTCGCGGGCCTCCCGGCGCAGCGTGGTGTGGTTGAAGGTGAGCGGCGCGTCCTCGGCCTCCGCCCAGTCGGCTGTGACGTCCACCCAGCCGAAGCGCCGTTCGAAGAGCAGCCGGTCGGTCGACTCGGTGAAGTCCAGCTCGGCGTGGACGGGGCGCGCGGAGCGGCTGCCGAGCGGATCGCGGTCGAGCCGTTCCACGATGTCGCACAGCGCCCAGGCGAA
Organism: Streptomyces sp. NPDC000941; assembly: GCF_053599555.1. Taxonomy (NCBI): domain Bacteria; kingdom Bacillati; phylum Actinomycetota; class Actinomycetes; order Kitasatosporales; family Streptomycetaceae; genus Streptomyces; species Streptomyces sp. NPDC000941. The sequence goes on along the minus strand of NZ_JBSFMM010000137.1, from coordinate 18,307 downwards.
GTCGAGCACGGGCACCCATCCCCAGGCTGTGGACAGTTCGCGGTCCGCTTCCGTATCGGCGAGGTAGACATCGCCGCAGAACAGGTCGTGGCGCAGGGTGTGCACATCCGCGGTGCGGTAGTCCGTCTGCGGGGGGTCGGGGAAGCGGCGGGAGAGGGAGTAGCCGAGGTCGATCACACGGCCGATGGTGTCACGGCGGTCCCGCCCGCCGGCCCGCGCGGTCCCGCCGGGCGGAACGGCACGGGCCGATGCGGACCGGCGCGTACGGTGCGGCTCGATGCGGGACGGCGAGGGCCGATGTGGGTCGGCGCGTACGGTGCGGACCGGCGCACGGTGCGGCCCGGCGCGCACGGTGCGGCTCGATGCGGACCGGTGAGGGCGATGCGGGCCGGCGGGCCCGATGCCGGCCGGCCCGGAACGCCCTCAGTGACCGCGGGCGATCCACTCCTCCAGCTGCGGGGCCTCGTCGCCGATGGTGGTCGGGTCGCCGTGGCCGGTGCGTACGACGGTCTCCGTCGGCAGCGACAGCAGCCGCTCCCGGATGGACTCGATGATCGTCGGGAAGGACGAGTACGAGCGGCCGGTCGCCCCGGGGCCGCCCTGGAAGAGGGTGTCCCCGGAGAAGACCGTGGTCAGCGTGGGGGCGTGGAGGCAGACCGCGCCCGGGGAGTGGCCGGGGGTGTGCAGCACCCGCAGCTCGGTGCCGCCGACGGTGAGCACATCGCCGTCGGCCAGCGCCCCGTCCGGCTTGCGGTCGGGGTGGCGCATATTCCACAGCACCTCGTCGTCCGGGTGCAGCAGGATCGGCGCGCCGGTGCGGTCGGCGACCTCCGGGGCCGCGTCGATGTGGTCGTCGTGGCCGTGGGTGCACAGGATGCCGAGCAGCCGCCGGCCCCCGACCGCCTCGATGATCGCGTCCGCGTCATGGGCGGCGTCGATGACGTACACCTCGTTGTCGTCGCCGATCAGCCAGACGTTGTTGTCGACCTCCCAGGTGCCGCCGTCCAGGGAGAAGGTGCCGGAGGTGATCAGCCGGTCGATGCGCACGGGCGGGGGAGTCATCAGAGCGTCACCACCGAGCGCAGCACCTCGCCGCGGTGCATCTTCGCGAACGCCTCCTCGACATCGTCGAGACCGATCGTCTCGCTGACGAACGCGTCGAGGTCGAGCCGCCCCTGCAGATACAGGTCGATCAGCATCGGGAAGTCGCGGGAGGGCAGGCAGTCCCCGTACCAGGAGGACTTGAGCGCACCGCCGCGCCCGAAGACGTCCAGGAGCGGCAGCTCCAGCTTCATCTCCGGGGTGGGCACGCCGACCAGCACCACGGTGCCGGCCAGGTCGCGGGCGTAGAAGGCCTGGCGGTAGGTCTCGGGCCGGCCGACCGCGTCGATCACGACATCGGCGCCGTGGCCGCCGGTCAGCTGCTGGATGGCCTCGACGGTGTCGGCGGTCTTGCCGTTGACGGTGTGGGTGGCGCCCAGGGTGCGCGCCATCTCCAGCTTCCGGTCGTCCACGTCCACCGCGATGATCTTCGAGGCTCCGGCCAGCCGGGACCCGGCGATCGCCGCGCCGCCGACACCGCCGCAGCCGATGACGGCGACGGAGTCGCCGCGCCCCACCGCGCCGGTGTTGATCGCCGCGCCGAGACCGGCCATCACACCGCAGCCCAGCAGGCCCGCCGCCGCGGGCGATGCGGCCGGGTCGACCTTGGTGCACTGTCCGGCCGCCACCAGGGTCTTCTCGGCGAAGGCGCCGATGCCCAGCGCGGGGGACAGCTCGGTGCCGTCGGTGAGGGTCATCTTCTGGCGCGCGTTGTGGGTGTTGAAGCAGTACCAGGGGCGGCCGCGCAGACAGGCCCGGCACTGGCCGCATACGGCACGCCAATTGAGGATCACGAAGTCGCCGGGGGCCACCTCGGTGACGCCCTCCCCGACGGACTCCACGACACCGGCCGCCTCATGGCCGAGCAGGAAGGGGAACTCGTCGTTGATGCCGCCCTCCCGGTAGTGCAGGTCGGTGTGGCACACACCGCACGCCCGCACCTGCACCACCGCCTCGCCGGGCCCGGGGTCCGGCACCACGATCGTCTCGATCCTGACCTGCTCGCCTTTGCCCGGGGCGATGACACCGCGTACGTGTTGAGTCATGGCAGCAGCGTATGTGCCGATCAGCGGTGGGGACAGCGGGGACAGCGGCGGTGGGGACGGGAACGGGCCGCACCGGGTTGCGGTGCGGCCCGTCGCGCCTACATCGTGATCACTTCACGTTGATCGCGGTCCAGGCGGCCGCGACGGCCTTGTACTCGGTGCTGGTCGCCCCGTACAGGTCGGTCGCCGCGCTGAGCGTGGCGGTGCGGGCCTGCGCGTACTTGGAGGTGGAGGTCAGGTACGTGGTCAGGGCCTTGTACCAGATCTTGATGGCCTTGTCCCGGCCGATGCCGGTGACCGTGGAGCCGTCGTACGTCGGGCTGTTGTAGCTCACGCCGTTGATGGTCTTCGCACCGCTGCCCTCGGACAGCAGGTAGATGAAGTGGTTGGCGGGCCCGGAGGAGTAGTGGACGTCGATGTTGCCGAGCGTCGAGGACCAGTAGTCCCGGGACGCCCCGTCCTTGCTGGGCTTGTCCATGTAGCGCAGCGGGGTGCCGTCGCCGTTGATGTTGATCTTCTCGCCGATGAGGTAGTCACCGACGTCGGAGGAGTTGGCCGAGTAGAACTCCACGGCGGAGGCCATGATGTCGGAGGTGGCCTCGTTGAGGCCGCCGGACTCGCCGCTGTAGTTGAGCTTGGCGGTGGCCGCGGTCACACCGTGGCTCATCTCGTGGCCGGCCACGTCCATCGAGGTGAGCGCGTTGGCGTTGCCCGAGCCGTCGCCGTAGGTCATGCAGAAGCAGGAGTCCTGCCAGAAGGCGTTGACGTAGTTGTTGCCGTAGTGGACCCGGGAGTACGAGCCGACGCCGTCGTTCTTGATGCCGTTGCGGCCCAGCACCTCCTTGTAGAAGTCCCAGGTCTCGGCGGCGCCGTAGTGCGCGTCGACCCCGGCGGTCTGACGGCCGCCGGCCCACACGTCGTCGGCGTCGGTGTACAGGGTGCCGGTGCCCGACGTGCCCTGGTTCAGGTCATAGGTCTTGTGGTTGCCGCGTGTGCCGTCGGTGAGGCTGTAGGTGCTGCCGCTCTTGGTGGTGCCGAGCGTCACCGTGCCGCTGTACTTGCTGGTGCCGGTGCCGGTCTCGACGGCCTCGTCGGCGAACAGCTTCTTGCCGGTGGCCGCGTCGGTGATGACGTGCAGCTCGCTCGGGGTGCCGTCCTTCTGCATGCCCGTGACGACGGTCTCCCAGGCCAGCACCGGCTTCCCGGACGCCGCCCAGATGACCTTCCGCGGCGACTTGCCGGCCTTGTCGTCGGTGGTGGCCGCCTTGAGGGCGGTGCTCTTGGCGTCGGCGGACGACACCTCGGCGGAGATGCTCGGCACGGAGATCGTGGCCGAGGTCGCCTTGGTCACGGTGCGCGCGCCACTGGCCTTCTCGTGGACGACCAGGTCGCCGCCGAGGACCGGCAGCCCGGCGTACGTACGCTCGTAACGGGTGTGAACGGTGCCGTCCGCGTCCTTGATGACGTCCCGCACCAGAAGCTTCTCCTGGGCCCCGAGTCCGAGGAACTCGGCCTGTGCGGAGGCGTCGGCCTGCGCGGCCTTGATCGCGGACGCGCGCTCCTGGGCGGAGAGCGGCAGCGCCGTCGCGCCGGCTGCACGGCTGGACTCGGCCTGGGCGCTGGCCGGGCCGGTCTGTACGCCGATCACGACCATCGCGGCGGAGGCGACGAGGGCCGCGGCGCGGACAGACTTCTTACGGGTGGCGGAAGCGATGGATCTCACTCGGTCTCCTTGCCTTGGGGCCGCGGGGTTGCGGCCCTGTGTAGGGGGTGCGGGCGGCCATGGGTGGGCTGCCCGGTGGTGCGAGGAGTGGTGCGTGAGTGATGCGTGTGTCGCGCTTGCTTCGGTGGTGCCGGCACCTGGCGCGCGGTCATCTGACGTCGATGACGTCATCTGGAGTCATCTGACGTGCATCTGACATGCGCGGTGACCGAGCAGAGATTGTCATCGAACGATCTGTTCGGACAGGTCTGAAACAAGAATTTGACTTGGCGTTGTCTCTTCAGGGGCGATTCAGGTCAGGTTTCCGCCACTCAACCGCGCCTGGAAGATGAGGGCTTGTCACCTTTCGCGCGGCCGTCCTCGGCCGCCGAATCGGCCCCGCCCTGGCTCGCAGCCCAGCTCGCGAGCACCGCCAGCTTCTCCGCGGCGGCCGAGCCCGGCACCGCCGTGTATGCGACCAGGAGCTGGTCCGGATCGCCAGGCAGCGAGAGCGTTTCGTATCCCAGCTCCAGATCGCCCACGACCGGATGGCGCATGCGCTTGACCCCGTGGGTCTTCTCCTTGACCGGGTGATCGGCCCAGAGTCGGCGGAATGTCTCGTTCTTCATGGCCAGTTCACCGATCAGCGATGCCATCAGCGGGTCGTCCGGGTGCCGTCCCGCGTCCAGTCGCAGATAGGCCACGGTCTCCGCGGCCACCGTGGCCCAGTCGGGGTAGAACTCGCGGGCCGTCGGGTCCAGAAAGGTGTGCCGGGCGGCGTTGCGCTCTCCCTCGGCCATCGCGGAGAAGCCCGACACCGCGTCCGCGAGGGCGTTCCACGCCAGGACGTCCATCCGCCGCCCGAGGACGAACGCGGGCGTGCCGGTCATGGTGTCCATCAGGGTGCGCACCCCCGTACGCAGCGCCTGCCCGCCGCCCTCCCGCGCCGCCGCCCCGCGGCTCCGGCCCCGGCTCTGCTTGGGTCTGGCCAGATCCCGCAGATGGCTGTGCTCGGCCTCGGTCAGCCGCAGCACCCGAGCGACCGCGTCGAGCACGGCGTCGGACACGTTCGAGCCGCGGCCCTGCTCCAGCCGGACGTAGTAGTCCACGCTGACCCCGGCCAGCTGGGCCACCTCCTCCCGGCGCAACCCCGGCACCCGGCGGCGCCCATGGGAGATCAGCCCCACCTCTTCGGGGCGTATACGGGCGCGCCGTGAGCGCAGGAAGTCACCGAGAGCGTCGTCGTGCATGCCTTGAGGGTAGGTGAGGCCTCCGCCGCCAACCTGGTACTGGCAGACCCAGGAAAAGCAGCACCCTGGGTAAGGCGGCGCGGCGCCCGCAGCCTTGAGGACGTGCCGAGGGGCACGACACCACTGCACGACACCTCAGGAGCAGAAGAAATGAACCACGCAGACGTCGCCGCGAACACTGCCGCGAACACCGCCACCCTCGCCGCGAACACCGGCGACCTCGCCGGGCGCACCGCCGTCATCACCGGAGCCGCCAGCGGTATGGGCGCGGCGACCGCCCGGCTGCTCGCCGCCCGGGGCGCCCGGGTGGCGCTGTGGGCGCGGCGCGCCGACCGGCTGGAGGAACTGGCCGGGAAGATCGCCGCCGAGGGCGGACAGGCCCTCGCGGTCCCGGCCGACGTGACCGACGAGGCCTCGGTCGCCGCCGGTGCCGCCCGGGTCCACGACGCCTTCGGCCCGGTGGACCTGGTGATCAACGGCGCCGGAGTGATGCTGCCGAACCCGATCGACGCCGGCCGGACCGACGAGTGGACCCGCATGGTGGACACCAACCTCACCGGAGCGCTGCGCGTCGTGGGCGCCTTCACCCAGGACCTGCTCGCCGCGGCGGCGGACGGCAGGCCCGCCGACCTCGTCAACATCTCCTCCATCGGGGCGCATGTGCCGTTCCCCACCTATGCGGTGTACTCGGCGACGAAGGCCGCGCTCACCCAGCTGTCGGCGTCGCTGCGCACCGAATTCGGCCCGCGGAATGTGCGCGTCACCAACATCGAGCCGGGGCTGACCGAGAGCGAGCTCAGCAGCCACGTCGACAACGCGACGGCGACCGGCCAGCTGGACGACATGTTCGCCGCGCTCGGGGGGCTCTCCTCCGAGGACATCGCCGACCTGATCGCGTACGTCACCAGCCGCCCGGCCCATGTGAACCTGCGCCAGGTGATCGTGCTGCCCACACGCCAGGCGTGATGCCCGGTGGCTCCCGTGGCGGTCGTGACGTCGGCCGCCCCCGCGGCGGGCATGACCTCGGCCGCCCTTGCCCCTGCGCCGGACCCCGGCGGATCGGCGACGCGGCGACGCGGCGAGACGCGGCGACGTGGGTCTCACCCGGCGCGCCTGCCTGGCATGCGCTGCCCGGCGCCCGCCTGCCCCGTCGGGGCAAACCGCGGCCTGGCGGCCCGGCGGCGCTGGCCTCGCTTTGCCCGGCGGGGCTTTGCCCGGCGGGGCTGCACCGGCGCAGGTTTCGCCCAGCCGGTGCCAGCCCGCGTCGGCCTTCGCCGCCGGGCGCCCTACCCGGCGCCGCTCCCTCCCGGCGCCGCATCCTCGCCCGGCGCCGCATCCTCGCTCGCCGACGCAGCCCCGCTCGCCGACGCAGCCTCGCCCGGCGGGGCGAGCAGTCGGCGTAGCGCGGCCGACACCTCGTGGGCCAGCTCGGCGTTCACGGGTGCGTGTCGGCTCATCAGCCGGTACCACATCACCCCGAAGGCCAGGTCGACCGCGAGGTCGAGCGAGGCCGCGTGTTCGCTCAGCTTCCCCTGCCGTACCGCCCGCTCCAGCACCTCGCGCAGCGCCCGGCGGCGCTCCGCCAGCAGCCCGGTCTGCAGCCGGTCGGCGAGTTCGGGGTCGCGTTGGGCCTCGGCCATCAGCCCGGCGACGGCTTGGCCGGTCAGCCGCGCGGTCATGGTGTACGCGCCGACGAGAAACGTCTCCAGATCGCGCAGCGGATCGCCGGTGTCCGGCAGGAGCGTCGGGGCCTCGCGCTCCGTCAGATCGCGCAACGCCTCAAGCAGTACGGCCTCCTTCGTCGGCCACCAGCGGTAGACCGTCTGCCGCCCGACCCCGGCGGCCTCGGCGATGCCCTTGATGGTCAGCGGTTGGAAGCCGTCGCGGTGGCACAGCTCCAGCGCCGCGGCCAGGACGGCCCGCCGCGCCTGCTCACTGCGCGGTCTGCCGCGTGCCGGGGTGCCTGCGCCTGTGCCTGTCATGGAACGCACTTTACAAGACACCGTGCCTCGAATTAAATTTAACGAGTCACCATGCCTCGTAAATGGCCTTGAGGAGCAGCAGGCAATGACAGAACGAATCGTGATCATCGGCGGCACATCGGGCATCGGGCTGGCCGCGGCCGAGCGGCAGCTGGCCGCGGGCCGCGAGGTCGTGATCACCGGGCGGGACGCGGACCGCCTGGCGGCAGCCCTGGAGAAGCTGGGCGGGGCTGCCACCGGCCAGTCCGTCGACGCGTGCGACGAGGCGGCGATGCGCGCCTTCTTCGCCGGCCTCGGCAAGGTCGACCATGTCGTGATCACCGCCACCGGAGCCTCGGCGGGCGGCCCCTTCAAGGATCTGACGGTCGACGCACTGCGCACCGCGGTCGAGGGCAAGCTCGTCGCCCAGACGGTCGCCGCGCAGGCGGCGCTCGATGTGCTCGCCCCTGAAGGCTCGCTGACCTTCATCACCGCGGGGTCGTCCGGCGCATCGCTGCCCGGTACGGCGGGGCTGGCGGCGGTCAACGCCGCCGTCGAGGCGATGGTTCCGGTGCTGGCCGTGGAACTCGCGCCGGTCCGGGTCAACGCCGTGTCCCCGGGTGTTATCGCCACCCCGTGGTGGGACTGGATGCCCGCCGAGGCGCGGCAGCAGGCCTTCGACAGCTACGCCAAGGTCACCCCGGCCGGGCGCGTGGGCGCGGCGGAGGACATCGCCGACGCCATCGGCTATCTGATCGGCAACAGCTACACCACCGGCACGGTGCTGTCGGTCGACGGCGGCCTGCGGCTCAACGCGGCGGCGCTGTGACGGTCCGTCCCGCGGTCGCGGGCCGGACCGTACTGATCACCGGCTCGACGGACGGGCTCGGGCGCGAGCTGGCCGTACGGCTCGCCGCCGAGGGCGCGCGGGTGCTGATCCACGGGCGGGACGCGGGGCGGGCGGAGGAGGTGCGGGAGCGCGTCCGCGAGGCGACGGGCGGGGCCGGCTTTGGCTCTGGGGCTGACTCCGGGCCCGGCTCGGGCTCCGGCCCCAGGTCCGGCTCTGGCCCCAGGTCCGGCTCCAGGTCTGGGGCGGGCGCGGGTTGCGGTAGTGCCGAGGTGGTGCTCGCCGACCTTGCCGACCTGCGGGCGGTGGACCGGCTCGCGGACGAGGTCCTGGCCCGCTACGACCGGCTGGACGTCCTGATCAACAACGCTGGCCTCGGCGGCGGCCCGCCCGGCTCCGCCCGCCAGGAGAGCGCCGACGGCTACGAGCTCCGGTTCGCCGTCAACTACCTCGCGGGCTACCACCTCACGCGCCGCCTGCTGCCCCTGCTCACCCGCTCCGCCCCGGCCCGCGTCATCAATGTCGCCTCGGTGGGCCAGCAGGCGCTCGACTTCACCGACGTCATGCTGGAGCGCCGCTACGACCGTTCGCGCGCGTACGCCCAGAGCAAGCTCGCTCAGATCATGTTCACCTTCGACCTGGCCGACGAACTCGACCCCGCCGCCGTCTTCGTCGGCGCCCTGCACCCCGCGACGTACATGGCCACGACCATGGTCCGCGAGGCCGGTGTCTCGCCGTGGAGCACGGTCGAGGAGGGCGTGGAAGCGGTCCTTCACCTTCTCGGCGCACCCGCGCGCGGCGTCCCGTCCGGCCGCTACTTCAACGGCACGGAGCAATCCCGTGCGGATGCCCAGACGTACGACGCGCAGGCGCGGCGGAGGCTGCGCGAGTTGTCCGAGGACCTTGTCGCGCGGGCCCTGGCGCCGGGGCGTACGTGAGCGAGTATCCCGACGGCCCCGCCCTGATCTTCCCTGTCTCCTGTGTGGTCCGCCTTCGTGTTGGAGCTCAAAGGCGACACCCCTGACCTGGGGGAACGCTAAGCATTCCTCGTATGGGTGATGTCTGGCCCATACACCCCCCGGCTGCTCGCCTAGGCTGAGAGTGTCGCTCCGTACGAAGGAGGTCCACCGTGGCACTGATGGCTCCCGAGCTCGCACCGCACACGGACACCGACGGGAACACCGTCTCATCGGTCGAGGACGCCTTCGTGGCGTTGAGTGCGGCAGCCCCTGAGGGATGGCGCGTGGAACTGATCGAAGGGAAAATCCACGTGGTGCCTCCCGCCAACGGTGAGCACGAAGAGATCGTGTCCGAAGTAACGGGGCAGATGCGCGACCACCGGAAGGATCTGGGGCGTTACACCGGAATCGGGCTTCTTGTCCCCGGCGTGTCCCCAACTGGCAAGGTCATCCCCGATCTTGTGATCGCTCCCAAGGGGAGCTTCAGCGACGCACTTGAGTATCACAACCCCAGCCCCGCGCTGCTCGTCGGCGAGGTCACCTCGGACTCGACCGCCGAAAACGACCGAGGGCCGAAGCTTCGCGGGTACGCCCAGGCGGGCATCCCCTGTTACCTCCTGATCGACAGGGAACGGGGCCACGTGGTCGTGCACACGGAGCCCTCCGGGCAGCGTTACGCCCGGCGGACCGAGGTGGAGATCGGCAAGACGGTTGCCCTGCCGTATCCCTTCGAATTCGAGCTGGATACGGGCGAGTTCTGATCCACGGGGGCCGCGTGGAACGCGTGGGGCGCGTGTGCGCCGTTGGGCGGTATTCGGCTCGGGCGGGTGGCGGGTATCGTCTCGCGCCTTCGGCGCAAGGCGGCTGGCAACGGGGAAGGAGGGGGCGCCCTGGGCCATCGTCGCCGTCCGGCGGCTTGGTCGGGGGCCGAGGCTGTGGGGCGTGCGGAGCGGAGGCCGGCAGTCCTGTTGAGGGCCTTCCACCCACCCCCTTACAAAAAAGCGTTTGATGCAGAGCAACTATCTCGGCAAGTACCTTTTTTTGGGGGGCGGGCGAGCTACCCCTTCGAGGAGGTAATTACCCGTTGTGACCCTCGAGTTGCCGTGGGTGTCCTAAATTGGGTGGCGTAAACGGTCCCTTGCGCCGTCAAGGGGCGGAAACGGGACACAGGGGTGGGCATATGCCGTTCCAGCCGCGTGAACTCCAGCCGGATCGATCCGCTCGCGATCTGCTCGGCTTCGAGATCCGGCGCCACCGGGAGAAGGCGGGCATGTCGCTGAGGCAGCTCGCGGATGTACTGAACTACAGCAAGTCGAATCTCGCGCGGATTGAAGCGGCGGAGACGCTGCCGTATGACGGCCTGGCGTCGGCCCTGGACGCCTGCTTCGGAACGGATGGGCTTTTCGCCCGGCTGTACGAACTGGCCCGGAAGGAGCCGTTCCCCGGTAAGTACCGCCGCGTGATCGAGATCGAGAGTCGGGCGTTGGTCATCGAGTCGTACGTGAGCGCCACTGTGCACGGCCTGCTTCAGACTCCGGAGTTCGCGGATCGGTGGCTGAGGTGCGGGCATCCGGACGCTCCGGATGGGGAGATCGCGTCGCTGGTGAAGGCGAGGCTCGATCGGCAGGAGCGGTTGAGCGTGTCCAGGCCGCCGCGCTGTTGGTTCATCCTCGACGAGACGGTGCTGCGGCGCCGAGTCGGGAGCCCCGAGGTGATGCGCCACCAGATGGAGAGGCTGCTTGAGCGCGCGGCACAGCCGAACATCACCGTCCAGATTCTGCCGTTCACCGCAGGCGGTGAGCACCCTGATCTGGGTGGTTCGCTGACGCTCTTCACGTCGCCGGACCACGCGCAAGTGGCCTACGTGGAGGGCAGCCGGTTCGGGACCATCATCGAGGGCCGGGACGAGGTGGTGAAGCGCCAACAGTCCTACGATCTGTTCAGGGCCATGGCCCTCTCGCCTTATGACTCCGAGGCGATGATCCGAGCGGCGATGGAGGACTGGAAGGTATGGCGACCACCCCTGACCTGAGCACCGCTGTGTGGCGCAAGAGCAGCTACAGCAACGCTGACGGCGGCGAATGCGTCGAGGTGGCCGACGGCCACCCCGGCATAGTTCCCATACGTGACTCCAAGCATCCGTATGGACCTGTCCTGGTCTTCCCCGCCTCCGCGTGGTCCGCCTTTGTGGCGGAGCTCAAAGGTGACGGCGTCCTTACGAGCTGACCCCTGAAACGGCCAAGGGCCGCCCCTTTGACAGGGCGGCCCTCAGCGTTTGTGCTTTACGTCCGTCAGACGTTGACGCCGAAGTCCTTGGCGATGCCCGACAGGCCCGCGGCGTAGCCCTGGCCGACGGCGCGGAACTTCCACTCCGCGCCGTTGCGGTAGAGCTCGCCGAAGACCATGGCGGTCTCGGTGGCCGCGTCCTCGCTGAGGTCGTAGCGGGCGATCTCGGTGCCGCCGGCCTGGTTGATGATGCGGATGAACGCGTTCCGCACCTGGCCGAAGTTCTGGCTGCGGGACTCCGCGTCGTAGATGGAGACCGGGAAGACGATCTTCTCGACGTCGGCGGGCAGGCCCGCCAGGTTGACGTTGATCTGCTCGTCGTCGCCCTCGCCCTGGCCGGTGACGTTGTCACCGGTGTGGACGATGGTCTGGTCCGGGGTGGACTTGTTGTTGAAGAAGATGAAGTGCTGGTCCGAGTAGACCTTGCCGCTCGGGTTCACGGCGATGGCGCTCGCGTCGAGGTCGAAGTCGGTACCGGTGGTGGTGCGGACGTCCCAGCCGAGGCCGACCGTGACGGCGGTCAGGCCCGGTGCCTCCTTGGTGAGCGAGACGTTGCCGCCCTTGGACAGGCTTACAGCCATGGGGAGTCCCTTTCGTGGTCGAGTCCTCAGGAGCTTCGTACTCCGGACGAAGCTACCGTCACCCTCCACAACGCCGTCGGCCACCCACCGGTTCCAGGTTCCTTTACCTTCTTTGCCAATCTTTAGCGCCCAGCGGTTCGCCCTCGTCCTGGCGCACACAAAAGCTCGCGCACAAAAGCAGGTGACGGTCCCGCGGTGGCGCGGGATCATGGGGGCATGTCCGGGCCCTATGTCATCCGTGGCTCGGTCTCCCTGCCGGAGGCCGAGCTCATATGGCGTTTCTCGAGGTCGTCCGGGCCGGGTGGGCAGCACGTCAACACCAGCGACAGCCAGGTCGAGCTGCGCTTCGACCTGGCCGCGACCGAGGTGCTGCCGGCGGTGTGGAAGCAGCGCGCGCTGGAGCGGCTGGCGGGGCGGCTGGTGGGTGGGGTGGTGACCGTACGGGCCTCCGAGCACCGTTCGCAGTGGCGCAACCGCGAGACGGCGGCGGTCCGGCTCGCGTCGCTGCTGGCCGAGGCGACCGCGCCGCCGCCCAAGCCGCGCCGTCCGACCCGTATCCCACGCGGTATCAACGAGCGGCGGCTGCGGCAGAAGAAGCAGCGCGGTGACACCAAGCGTGGGCGGTCCGGGCGGGACTGGCACTAGCGAGATCCCTGTGGCTGCCAGGTGCCCCTTGGGGGCGCAGCGGTCGGCTCCCTAGGGGATGCGCGAGGGGGCGCTCAGGGTGATCACTGATGGGGTCGCACGGGGAACCCGAAAGGGTGGCTGACAGTTCATTTCCAGCTGTCCCCGGGAGCAGATCGATGCGTCGCCGTCCCTCCGTCTTCTGTCGTTCGGCCGTGATCGGCCTGGCCCTGGCCGCGGTCACGGCGGGCCTCGCCCTGCCCGTTTCGACGGCTTCGGCTCTTCCGCGGCCATCGCAGGCCGCTGCTGCCGCCCGACTCTCCCCGTTCGATCCCGCTCCGATGCGCGAGCTGCTGGCGGGCCTGCCCGATCCGGTGGTCTCCGGTGCGCTGGTCAGGGTGGCGCAGGGCGGTTCGGGGCGGGCGTGGGCCGGTTACGCGGGAGAAGTGCCCCGTGGTGCCCATTTCCGAATCGGCAGTGTCACGAAGGCTTTCACCAGCACGGTGGTGCTCCAACTGGTCGCCGAGCGCCGGATCGTCCTCGACGCCCCCGTACGGCAGTATCTGCCCGAGCTGATACCGGACGCGTACCAAGAGGTCACCGTGCGCCAGCTTCTGGACCACACCAGCGGTCTGCCCGCCCCCGCGGGTATTCCCGGGCCCGCTGACGGGCCCGGTTGGTGGCTGAAGAGCGTCTCGCCGCGGGAAGTGGTCCGTGCGGCCTTCGCGAATGCCGAGGGCGGCGGGACGGCGCCGCGGCCCGGTTCCGTCCAGCAGTACAACGGCGTCAACACCTTTGTCGTGGGCCTGCTGGTCGAGAAGGTGACCGGGCGCACCTTCGCGGACGAGCTCGACCGGCGCATCATCCGGCCCCTTGGGCTGCGGGACACCAGCCTTCCCGCTGCCTCGGACACCTCCATCGCCGTACCTCACGCCCGGCCGCGTCTCGGCGGGGACGAGGTGACCGAGCAGTCCCCGTGGGCCTGGGCCGAAGGCGGAATGATCTCCACTGCCGCGGACTTGGACAGGTTTCTGACCGCTCTGTTCCGCGGCAGGCTCCTGCCCCCGGCCGAGCAGCGGCTGGCGTTCACCGTCCCTGACGTGGCCAGCGCGCCGGACAACAAGAACTGCGTCAACGGAACCGCCTGCTTCAGCATCGGCGGACTGATGCGGGTCACGCTCGACAACGGTGTGACCGTATGGGGCAAGACCGGATCGCAGCCCGGCTGGACGACGGGCATGTTCGCCACGCGTGATCTGACGCGCCGCGTCGTCTACTCGCTCAACCCCACGGGTGCCGCCTCGGAACGCCCCTACGTCATGGCCGTTCTCAACGCGGCCTTCGGCGATGCCGCAGGGGACAGGGGTTAAGGGAGGACGGAGCGGACCGCGTCCGGGGTGCGGGCCACCACCGTGGTGCCGTCGTCCGCCGTGATGATCGGCCGCTGGATCAGGATCGGATGGGCGGCCAGCGCCTCGATCCACCGGGCGCGGGCGGACTCCTCGCGCGGCCAGTCCGCCAGGCCCAGTTCGGCCGCGACGGATTCGCCGGTGCGGGTGATGTCCCAGGGCTCCAGGCCGAGGCGGCGCAGCACGTCCTCGATCTCCTGGGCGGTCGGCGGCGCTTCCAGATAGCGGCGCACCGTGTACTCGGCGCCCTCGGCGTCCAGCAGGGTCAGTGCGGAGCGGCATTTGGAGCAGGCCGGGTTGATCCAGATTTCCATGGCTCGGACGTTATCCGAGCAGCCAGGGGATCGGTGGGGCGTCAGCCCAGCGTGCGGTAGCGGCTTCGGAAGTACATCAGCGGACCGCCGTCCGCGCTCGGGGTGCCCGCCGACAGCACCCGGCCCACCACCAGTGTGTGGTCGCCCGCCGTCACCCGCTGTTCGGTGCGGCTCTCGACGACCGCGAGGGCTCCGCCGACGAGGGGTGCGCCCGTGGCGTCGCCGCGTCTGTAGGGGATGTCCTCGAACAGCAGCCTGTCGCTGATGCGGCCCTTCATGGCGAATCGCCCGGCTATGTGGCGCTGGCTTTCCGACAGGACCGATACCGCCCAGAGGGGCTGTCGGGCCAGTAGGTCGTCCATCCGCGAGTCGTTGCGAACGCTCACCATCACGAGCGGCGGGTCAAGTGACACCGACATAAACGAGGTGGCCGTCATGCCGACGTCCTCGCCGCGCGGCCCTTCGTCCGGGTCGTGGGCGGTCACCAATACCACGCCCGCGGAGAGTCGGGACAGGGCAGCGCGGAACTCGTCCTCACTCACCCCACCAGCATGGGGGATGACGGGCTGCGCGGCGGCGGAACTCGATGGGTGCGGCACGTAATGAACGCTAACGCGGGCCGGGTGGGCCCCGCATCGGGCCCCGGGACCAGGTCGGTCCTAGGTCGCGGGCCGTATTCGCGGTACGCCGGGGGCGGCAGTGCACGGCCTTCGGATGAGTGGCTGAACGGCGTTTCGGGATTTGCATTCACAAAAATCAGGAGCGCTCCCACGCCTGTCTCCAAGGCTTGAACACTGTCTGTGACATGACTCACACCAGCCAGTAATTGTTGACCCTGTGTACCGAGTGAGCAGCTCGCTGTGATTCAGTGGCCATGGCAATCGGACGACAAGTCGGACGAGTAGAAGGACGACAACAAGCCAGGAGTTGCTGTCGAGGTCTCGGGGGAGTAGCGAGCGATGGAGACCGAGTCGGAGCCGTATATCCGCCTTGCGACCCTGCGGCTGTTGCACCAGGTGGTCGCCGATCTGAACACCGCCCGCAGCTTCGCCGACACCGTGCAGACCGTCGCCGACGGGGTGATCGCCGGGCTCGGCTACGAATTCTCGGCCGTCAATCTGGTCCGCCCGGACGGCGATCTGGTCGTCGCGGCCGTCGGGGGCGACCCCGGGGCCGAGGCCCTGATGGCGGGACGGGTCGGCTCGCGTGAGGCCTGGGACCGCCGGCTGTCCATGGGTGACCGCTGGGGCGCTCTGCACTTCGTCCCGTACAGCGAGGGGTGGGTGCTCGATGACGACGACGTGCCGCAGTGGCACACCCCCGGGCCCGCGCCCAGCTTTCCCGACGGGTGGCATCCCATGGACCGCCTGTTCGCGCCGATGTACTCGGCGGGCGGCTCGGGCGGCGAGCTGATCGGCGTCATATCCATCGACCGGCCGAGGAACGGCCGCCGCCCCGGCGCATGGGGGCGCGAGGCCCTGCAGATGTACGCCTTTCATGCCGCGACCGCGATCGGCAACGCCCGTCTGCGCGCCAATATGCAGCGCGCGCTGCTGCGCCTGGAGCGCGAACAGCAGGCGCTGCGCGCCAGCGAGGAGAGCTTCCGGCAGGCCTTCGAGTACGCGCCGAGCGGCATGGCCATCGCCGAGATGGGCGGCGATCAGCACGGGCGGCTGCTGCGCGCCAACGACGCGCTGTGCCGACTGCTGGGCCGCCCGGCCTCCGCCCTGCGCCGCTCCTCCTTCTCCGACCTCGTGCACCGCGAGGACATCGGCACCCTGCTGCGCACCTCCGCCGAGGGCGGCCGCTCCGAGCTGCGGCTGGCCCGCCGGGACGGCAGCCATGTCTGGGTGAGCCTGCGCAACTCCGTGGTCGCCGACGCGGCCGACGGCCCGCGCTTTCTGCTCACCCACGTCGAGGACATCGAGGAGCGCAAGCAGAACGAGCTGCAACTGGCCCACCGTGCCAGCCATGACTCGCTGACCGGCCTGCCCAACAGCGCCGAGCTGCGCGCCCGCCTCGGCAGCAGGCTGTGCGACAACCCGCGGCGCCCCGGAGAGTCCGGGTCCGAGGTCGACGTCGCCGGGGCGGGCGGGCTCTCCCTCGGCTACGACGAGTTCGAGGGGCCGGGGGTCTTCGGCGGGCCGGGCGCGTTCGACCGGCCGGGCGGCTCCCTCCCGTACGAGCCCCATGTGCACGCCATCGCGCCGCGGGAGGACCACGACATCGACGACGGCCACAAGGGGCTGGCCGTTCTCTTCTGCGATCTGGACGGCTTCAAGTCCATCAACGACCGGTTCGGCCACCACGCGGGCGACGCCGTCCTCATCGAGGTCGCCCGGCGGCTGGCCGCCGGGGTGCGGGAGGGGGACACCGTGGCCCGGCTCGGCGGCGACGAGTTCGTGGTCCTCGCGGACGGCCTCGGCCGGGCCGACGCCAAGGACCTGGCCGTCCGGCTGCGCAACGCGATCACCCCGCCGATCCGGGTCGACGGCCGGGCCGTCCGGGTCGGGGGCAGCTTCGGTATCGGCTGGGCCAGTTGTGGGATGACGGCCGAGGACGTGCTGCAATCGGCTGACCAGCGGATGTATATCGAGAAGCGGTCGCGTGCCAAGGACCGCCGCCGCGCCGGATGAGCGTTCACGGAATGGCGCCGCCCTCGGCACGGTAGGCTGCTCCGAATGCGGTACTGCCGCCGAGGGTGAATCGATCATGAATATTGGCCATCCGGACAGTGCATGCCCTGTTGCGGCCTTCCCGGCCCTGATATGAGCTGTCATGGCGCCTCCGCACCTGAGCGCCGTTGGCCATATGCACAGGGGAGTGACGAGAGGGATGACGGCCGGCAACAACGGCTCGGACACGCCGGAGAATGACGACCCGTTCGCCTATCTGTACCGCTCGGACGGCGGACAGGACGGCCAGGCGGACCAGTCGGGCTCCACCCCCCGGGCCGGCGGCTACGGCTACCCGGGCCCGGCCGCCCCGCGCCAGCCAGGGGTCCCCCGTACCTCGTACAACCACGTCCGCGCGGTCGGCGAGCGCAGCTACGGGCAGCAGCAAAACCCCCAGCAGCAGCAATATCAGCAGCAGACCCAGCCGATCCCGAACCAGCAGACGTACGGCGGCCAGGGGCAGCAGAACGCCCACTACGCCGCCCCCGAGAACCTGCCCGGCGGGGGCGGCTCCCGCCGGGCGGCCCCCTCGCGCGGCACCGGCGGCCGTGGCCCCAACAGCAAGGGGCTGCTCATCGGCGCGATCGCCGTCGTCGCCGTCGTCGTGGTCGGCATCGGCGTCGCGATGATCACGAACGGCGACGGCAACAAGGACGACAAGGCCGACCCGACCAACTCGCCCACGTCGACCGCGAGTGCCGAGCCCAGCAAGTCCGCCGGGGCCTCCAAGGATCCGTCCGAGCTGCCCAGCGAGGACGCGTGGGGCCTGAGCCTGGAGAACGGCGCGGCCCCCGCGACGGACATCCCCGGCGCCAAGGGCAAGGGCGGTAAGTACGTCGGCGGGATGAACGCCCCCGGCGCGTCCGTGACCTGGAACGTGGACGTCGCCAAGGCGGGCCCGTACCGGGTGTACGCGCGGTACAGCGTGCCCGCCGAGAACCAGTCGCTCTCGCTCACCGTCAACGGGGAGCGGTCGACCCGGCCGATGAACATGGAGGCCTTCGTCCCGGCGAAGAAGGGCGACTGGGAGAAGAGCTGGACGAGCACCTGGTCCCTGGTCAACCTCAACGAGGGCGCCAACACCGTCACGGTGTCCTGTGAGGCCGGTGACAAGTGCGACGTCATCCTCGACCAGCTGTGGCTCACGGGTAAGGACGGCTGATGGCTGAGAACGGCTGACGGTGCCAGGCCCGGTGGCCGCTCAGGCCGCCGGGCCTTCGGTGACCTCGACCCGGCCCAGCAACTCCTCGTACGTGGCGCGGTCGAACTCGCCCGCCACCGGGGCCCGTACGGCCGCCGCCGACAGGGCCACCGCGCGCGCCAGCCGATCCGGCCACGGGACGCCCTCGACCAGGCCGGACAGCAGCCCGGCCACCGCGGAGTCGCCCGCCCCCGTCGGATTGCCCACCAGGCGGCGCGGCGGGGCGGCCCGCCAGGTGCCCTCGGGGGTGACCGCGAGCATGCCGTCCGCGCCGAGCGAGGCCGCCACCGCGCGCGCCCCGCCCCGCCGCGCGGCGCGCGCGGCGCGCAGCGGCGCGGGGGGGCCGGGGAG
>NZ_JBSFMM010000136.1:0-30557 GCF_053599555.1 Streptomyces sp. NPDC000941 | reverse complement strand
CGCCGCCGCCCCGGCCGCCGCCGCCCCGGCCGCGGCTCCCAGGCCGGGCCGAGCCGCCCCGGTCACCGCGCGCCTGACCGGCAACCGCCTGCTGAGCCTGCCCGGCGCGGGCAAGGAGGTACGGCGCTTCACCTTCGACACCCGCGACAGCGACACCCCGCTGCGCTACGAGGCCGGGGACGCCCTGGCCGTGCACCCCGTCAACTGGCCGGAGCTGGTGACCGAGTGGCTGGCCGTCACCGGTCTTGACGCGGACGCGACCGTCTCGGTCACCGGCGTCGGAGACATGCCCTTCGCCGAGGCCCTGCTGCGCCACCTGGACATCACCCGGATCACCCCCGATCTGCTGCGCTTCGCCGCCGACCGCGCCCGCGACCCGCGCGAGCTGCGGAAGCTGCTGCGCCCGGACAACAAGGGCGGGCTGGCGCAGTGGTCCTGGGGGCGCCAGGCCGTCGACGTGGCCGCCGAATTTCCCCTACGGGCCGGGGCGCAGGAGTGGGCCGAGGTGCTGGGGCGGCTGCAGCCCCGCCTGTACTCCATATCCTCCAGCCCCCTGACCGACCCCCATCTGGTGTCGCTGACGGTCTCCGTCGTCCGCTACGAGAATCTGCGCGGCCGCCCCCGCCAGGGCGTGTGCTCCCCCTTCCTCGCCGACGCCGAGCCCGGCGCCCCGGTGCCGGTCCGTGTCCAGCCGGCGCCGCACTTCCGCCCGCCCGCCGACCCCGCCACACCGGTGGTGATGGTGGGCCCCGGCACCGGCATAGCGCCCTTCATCGGCTTCCTGGAGGAGCGCAGGGCCCGCGGCCACCGCGCCCCGAACTGGCTGTTCTTCGGGGAACAGCACAGCGCGACCGACTTCTACTACGAGGAGGAACTGGCCGCGTTCCTCGCCGGGGGCACGCTCACCCGCCTGGACACCGCCTTCTCCCGCGATCAGCGCGCCAAACTCTACGTCCAGGACCGGATGCGCGAACACGGTCCGCTGCTGTGGTCCTGGCTCCGCGATGGCGCCCATTTTTACGTGTGCGGCGACGCCTCCCGTATGGCCAAGGACGTCGACCGGGCCCTGCGGGAGATCGTCACCGTCCACGGTGGCCTGGACGCGGCCGAGGCAGAGGCGTACGTCAAACAGCTGGCCGCCGACAAGCGCTACGTACGTGATGTGTACTGATCTCAGGCGGGGTACGCGTGTGTCTGGGCCGCCTTGACCGTGGCCCACACCGTGGCTCCCGGGCGGAGGTCGAGTTCGGCGGCGGCGATCGTGGTCAGGTCGGCGGCCAGGGGCAGTTCGCCGGTGAGGGCGGCGCGGATCTGGTCGCCGTGGGTCTCAAGACCGGCGACCTCGCAGCGCCAGAGGTTGCGGGCGCTGGAGCCGGTGGGGCGGTCCCGGTGCAGGGTCACCGCGTTCGGCGGGAAGGCTACGAAGGCCGGGCCCGTCAGGTCCTCCGTGGTCGTGATCCCGGGGCCGCCGTCGACGCGGACCGTATGCCCTTCGGCCCGGCCCTTGTAGAGGTTGAGGCCGACCAGATGGGCGATGTAGTCCGTACGGGGGCGGCGGGCGATGTCGGAGGGGGTGCCCTGCTGGACGACGCGGCCGTCCTCGACGACGACGAGGTGGTCGGCCAGCACCATGGCGTCCAGCGGATCGTGCGTGACGAGTACGGCGACCGCCTCGAAGTCGGCCAGGTGGCGGCGGAGCTGGGCCCGGACGTCGAGGCGGGTGCGGGCGTCGAGGGCGGCGAGCGGTTCGTCGAGAAGCAGCAGCCGCGGACGGGTGGCCAGGGCGCGGGCGAGGGCGACGCGCTGGGCCTGGCCGCCGGAGAGCCGGCGGGGCTTGGCCCCGGCGTGGGCGGCCAGGTCCATGCGGTCCAGCCACTCGGCGGCCTGTGCGCGGGCCTGCGTCTTGCTCGCGCCGTGGCAGCGGGGGCCGAACGCCACGTTGTCGAGCGCCGAGAGATGAGGGAAGAGCAGATAGTCCTGGAAGACCACGCCGACCGGGCGGGACTCCGGCGGCGTACGGTCCAGCACGGCTCCGTCCAGCCTCAGATGGCCGTCCGTGAGCGGTACGAGGCCGGCCAGGGCGCGCAGGGCGGTGGTCTTGCCGGCGCCGTTGGGCCCCAGGAGCGCAACCACGTCACCGGGCGCGGCCGTCAGCGCCACATCGAGCCGGAAGGAGCCGCGCTCGACCACGAGACGGGCATCAAGACCCTCGGTGGTGGTTGCCTTGAGCGCGGTCTTATCGGTGTCGGTCATGCGGGGGCCATCCAGCGGTCGCGCAGCCCGGCCAGTACGGCGATCGACACGGCCAGCAGCACCAGGCTCAGGGCGATGGCCGCCTCCGGGTCGTTCTGCAGGGCCAGGTAGACCGCGAGCGGCATCGTCTGTGTACGGCCGGGGAAGTTGCCGGCGAAGGTGATCGTCGCGCCGAACTCGCCGAGCGCCCGGGCCCAGGCGAGCACGGCGCCCGCCGCGACACCAGGAGCGATCAGCGGCAGCGTGACCCGGCGGAAGGCCGTGAAGCGGGAGGCCCCCAGGGTGGTGGCGGCCTCCTCGTAGCGCGGGTCGGCGGCGCGCAGGGTGCCCTCGACGCTGATCACCAGGAACGGCATCGCGACGAACGCCTCGGCCACGATGACACCCGTGGTGGTGAACGGCAGCGTGATCCCGAACCAGGAGTCCAGCCAGCGCCCGACGACGCCGTTGCGGCCGAGCGCCATCAGCAGGGCCACACCGCCCACGACCGGCGGCAGGACGAGCGGCAGGGTCACCAGGGCGCGTACGAGGCCGCGGCCGGGAAACTCGACGCGGGCGAGCAGCCAGGCCAGCGGGACCCCGAGGACCAGGCTCACCGCGGTCGCGGCCGTGGCGCAGACCAGGGAGAGCTGGAGGGCCTGCCAGACCTCGGTGCTGGTCAGCAGGTCGGGGAGGCTGCTCCAGGGAGCCCGGATGAGCAGGGCGACGAGGGGGACCAGCAGGAAGGCCAGGCCGATCAGCGAGGGCAGCAGGAGGGGCAGCGGTACGCCCCCGCGGACGCGCTCCCTGCCCATGCGGCGGCGCCGCGGATCACCGGTGAGGGTGTCCGCGGCGCCGGTCTTGTCCGGTGGGGTCACGGCTTGAGGAACCCGGCCCCGGTGAGGACCTTCTGGCCCTCGGCGGACCGCACCAGCTCGATGAACGCCTTGGCCGCCTTGGCGTTGGGGGCGTTCTTGAGCAGGGCGATCGGGTAGCCGTTGATGGCGTCGGCCGATTCGGGGAACTCCACGCCCTCCACCTTGTCACCCGCCGCCTTCACATCGGTCTTGTAGACGACCGCGGCGTCGGCCTCCTTGAGCACGACCTTGTTCAGGGCGGACTTGACGTCCTGCTCGTAGGAGACCGGGGTGAGCTTGAGCTTGCTCGCGTCCAGGGCCTTCTGCGCGGCGGCGCCGCAGGGCACCGTCTTGTCGCAGAGCACCACCTTCAGACCCGATTTGGTGAGGTCCTTCAGGGAAGCGACCTGGTCGGGGTTGCCCGGCAGGGTGGCGATCTCCAGCTGGTTGCGCACGAAGGTGGCGGGGGTGCCGGCCGCGTCGCCCTTGTCCGTCACGATCTTCATCGTCTTGGGGCTGGCGGCGGCGAACACATCGGCCGGGGCGCCACCGGTGATACTGGCCGCGAGGCTGTCGCTGCCGCCGAAGCTGAAGGTGACCTTCGTCCCCGGGTGCTCCTTCTCGAACGTGTCGCCGAGCGTGCCGAAGCTCTCCTTCAGCGAGGCCGCGGCGAAGACCGTCACTTCGCCGGACAGCTTGTCCGAGCCGGAAGAGCCCTTTGTGGAGGAGTCCTTCTTCCCGGTCCCGGAGGAGTCCGAGTCGGACGAGGAGCAGGCGCTCAGGGTCAGCAGGGCGGCGGCACCTGCGCCGGCCACCTGAAGCATCCGGCGGGTCCGGCGCGCGGAACGGGTCATCACGGGTCCACTCCCTCGGGTCCTGACTCTGGTCAGGCGTTGATGATACTTCCGCACTTGCGAGGGGAAACCCTCCCATCCCATTGCATGAGCTGGATCTTCTGGGTACTGGCATTGCATATGCGTTTGTACGGGATGGCTGTTCGGGTACGGGTCACCAGGGAGGTGGTACCTCGTGAGCCAGTCCCTCACAGCCGCCGGTACGGCCGCCGGTCCGGTGGCGGAACTCGTCCTCGCAGGTGATCTGGCCCGTCCGGCCCGCCTGACGGTGCCCGACCTTCTCGCCTGGCCCCAGCACGGGGCACAGGTCGCCTTCGAATGCGCCACCAGCGGTGTCCAGCACCACCACTTCACCGGACCGCTGCTGCACGACGTCCTCACCGACGCCGGTCCCGTCTTCGACGCGGCCCGCCGAAAGGACCGGCTGCGCTTCCTCATCGCCGTACGCGGTACGGACGGCCACCGCGCGCTGCTGTCCTGGGCGGAGATCGACCCGGACTTCGGCCGCGCCCCCGTCCTGCTCGCGGTCACCCTCGACGACACCCCGCTCGACCGCGCGGGCCCCCATCTGGTCCTGCCCCAGGACCGCTGCGGCGCCCGGTACATCAGCGGTATCGACACGATCCGGGTGGACGGCGGATACCCCGCGTGGAGCTGAGGGCCATGGGAGAGGGCCATGGGAGGGTGTCAGACGCGGTCGATATGCACGTTCGTCGACTTCACCCGGGCGGTGGCCTCCATGCCGACCTCCAGCCCCAGTTCCTCCACGGCCTCCCGGGTGAGCAGCGATACGAGCCGGTGCGGTCCGGCCTGGATCTCCACCTGTGCCGCCACATCGCCGAGCTTGATCGCGGTGACGATGCCGGGGAAGGCGTTGCGGACCGAGGTGTACGACGCCTCCTCCTCCGTACCCCCGCCACTTCCGCCACTCCCGCCACTTCCGCCCTTGGCGAGCTCCACGGAGAACGCGGCCAGGTCCTTCCCGTCGATGAGCCGCTTCCCGCTCTCGTCGCGGTGGGTCGCCACCCGGCCCGCGTCCGCCCACCGCCGTGCGGTGTCCGGACTCACGCCGAGGAGCCGTGCCGCCTGGCCGATCGTGTATGACTGCATGCGCGCCAAGATAAGGCCACAGGGGCCCCTTTGACCTGCGCCTCCGCCGAGCCCCGGCCGCTGGAACCCAAGCGTCGGCCCGGGCTCGGCGCCGTGCCGCCGTACGGATTTCAGCGCAGGTGGTCCGCCGTGGCCGCCGCCGCCAGGGCGAGCAGGGCGGCCGTGTCGTCCAGGGTGGCCGGGTCTTCGGAGAGCCTGCTGGTGGCGACCCGTATATGGGGCTGGGAGTAGGAGACGCAGAAGCGGCCGCCCGGTGAGACGGTGACGCCCCGGGCGGCCAGGGTGACCAGCGCGGAGGTCTCGTCGGCCACGGGCACCCAGAGCATGAGGCCGTCCTGGTTGAGGGTGGGCACGCCGAGCCCGGCGAGCCGTTCGGCGAGCGCGCCGCGGCGCAGCCCGTACCGCTCGGCGGCCTCCTGGACCCGGCGGGTGGTGGCCGCGTCGGTGAGCAGGTGGGCGAGCGCGTCCTGGAGGATGCGGCTGGTCCAGCCGGAGCCGAAGGTCCGCAGGACCCGGGCGCGATCGACCAGTTCCCCCGGGCCGCCGACCACGGCCAGGCGCAGATCGGGCCCGTACGCCTTGGAGTAGGAGCGGACCAGGGCGGTGCGCCCCGGGAGGTGCGTTCCGATGCTGACGCCCGGGCGCGTGGCGAGCGGGCCGATGCCGTCGTCCTCGATGACGGTGACATTCGGGGCGTCCTCCAGGACGGCGGCGAGGGCCGCGGCCCGTTGTTCGCTGAGCGTCCAGCCGCAGGGGGCCTGGGCCCGCGACTGGTGCAGGAACAGGGCGGGGCGCTGGTCGAGGGCGCGCGCCAGCGCGTCGGCGCGCGGGCCCTCGGCGTCGCAGGCGACCGGCACGACCTGGGCGTCGAGGGCTTCGAGGATGTCCAGCAGGCGGGCCGCCGTGGGGTCCTCCACCATGACCCGGTCGCCGGGCACGATCAGCGCCTGGCACAGCAGCTGTACGCCCGCGTAGCCGCCGTCGACGGCCATCCACGCCTCGGGTGCGAACGGCCAGGTGTCACGCACGGCGTCGAGGAGCCCGTCCGTGATGGCGGTGCGGGAGTAGGCGTTGAGCAGCGGGGTGCGTGCCCCGGCGAGCAGGGCGTCGGCCGGCGGGGGCAGCAGGGCGGGGTCCGGTGCGGCCACGGCGAGGTCGAGGGTGAGATGGGTGCCGAAGTCGCCGACGCGTTCGTAGCGCACCGGGTGCGGGACCGACGGGGGGCCGCTGACCAGGCTTCCGCGCCGGCCGAGCGTGGTGATCATCCGGTGCCGGCGCAGCACCGCCCACGCCTCGGCCACGGTGCTGGGGCTGACGGCCAGTTCACCGGCCAGGGCCCGCACGGTGGGCAGCGAGCTGCCGGGAGCCAGCTCCCCTGACCGGATCAGATCGGTCATGGCGACCGCGATGCCGCGGGCGCTCGCGTCCTTGATGTGCCCCGCCAGCCTGCGGGTCGGCCATCTGCCGCCCGGTCCCTCGACCCTGCCGTTTCCGTCGCTCACCAGCTTGTTCCCCCACTTCTGCGCCCACAGGTTACGACACGGAAAAACTATGTTCAGTAACAAACTAGATCTTGTTTGACCTCTGTTCTGAACAATAGCCTGCCGGTCATCGCATGGATGAAAACAAGCCATGTGCGTCAAGTGCGTCATGAACGAGCTTTGCGTGTCATGTACCAACCGCTAGGAGTGCGTGCTGTGTCATCGCCCACGATCCGTCTGGGACTCCGCGACTGGGACCACTTGGTGCCGCTGATGTCCGGGCGGGTGCAGGTGCCGGGCTTCCGGGTCGAGATCGACGCGCGGGACGTCACCCCCGACGTGCTCACCGAGCCCGGTCTCGACGGCGGGGAGACCTCCTTCAGCCGCTACGTACGGGCCCGCGCGGCGGGCGACGACCGGCTGGTCGGCCTGCCCGCGTTCGTGATGCGCGGCTTCCGCCACCGCTGCGTCCTGGTGCGCGCCGACAGCCCGCTGCGCTCGTTCGGCGAGCTCGCCGGTGCCCGCATCGGCCTCACCGGCTGGCCCGACTCCGGCAACACCTGGACCCGGGCGCTGATCCGGGCCGCGGGCGTGGACCTGTCCGGTATCGAGTGGCGGGTGGGGCCGCTGGCCGCCGGGGAGGTCGGCAAGGATCGGCTGGGAGACCGTCCGCTGCCGCGACACGTGTCCGCCATGGCCGAGGGCGAGTCGCTGGTCGGGGAGCTGGCCGCGGGGCGGCTGGACGCGATCCTCACCCCGTTCATGCCGCCGGAGTTCTTCACCCCGGACAGCCGCTTCCGGCATCTGCTCGACGATCACCCGGCCGCGGAGCGCGCCTACTGGGCGGCCACCGGGTTCGTCCCCGGGATCCACCTGGTGACGCTGAAGAAGGAGGTCGTCGAGGCCCACCCGGAGCTGCCCGCCGCCCTTCTCGCGGGCCTGGACGCGTCCAAGCGCCACTGGCTGGAGCGGCGGCGGCTGCTCGCCGACACCACGCCCTGGCTGCTGCACTCCCTCACCGAGTCGGTCGAGGTCTTCGGCGCGGACTGGATGCCGTACGGCACCGAGCACAACGCCGCGATGACCCGGGCCTTCTGCGAGGAGCTGTACGCGCAGGGCATCGCGCCCGAGCCCATCGACCCCGCGGTCGTCTTCCCGCTGCCGTCCGCCGCCGTCGCCCCCGCCGCGTGACGCCGCCGGCCCTGCCCACCCCACCGATCGACACTTCTTGGAGCACCGCCGCATGCGTATCGCCGTAGGACAGTTCGCAGCCAGCCCCGACTGGAAGGAGAACCTGGGCGCGTGCCTCGACCTCGCCACTGAGGCGGACCGGGGCGGCGCGGATCTGCTCGTCCTCCCCGAGGGCGTGCTGGCCCGCTTCACCGAGGACCGCCACCGCATCCGCGAGGTCGCCCAGCCGCTGGACGGCCCGTTCGTCACCGAACTGGCCGCCGCCACCGCGCACGGCTCCACCACCATCGTGGTCGGCATCCACGAGCCCTCCGACGACGGCCGGGTCTTCAACACCCTGGTGGTGCTCCGCGCGGGCGAGCTGATCGCCCGCTACCGCAAGATCCACCTCTATGACGCCTTCGGCGACCAGGAGTCCGCCAACGTCCGCCCCGCCGACGAACCGCCCGTCGTCGTCGAGGTGGCCGGCACCAAGGTGGGCCTGATGACCTGCTACGACGTCCGCTTCCCTGAGCTGGCCCGGCTGCTGACCGACGCGGGCGCCGAGGTGCTGGCGCTCCCGGCCGCCTGGGTGCGCGGCCCGGCCAAGGAACGCCACTGGGAGGTCATGATCGCCGCGCGGGCCCTGGAGAACACCTGCTGGGTCGCCGCCAGCGGCGAGTCCGGCCCGCGCAACATCGGCAACAGCCTGATCATCGACCCGCTCGGCACCGTGCGCTCCCGGCTCGCCACCGGCCAGGGCCTGGCCTGGGCCGAAGCCGACCCGGGCGTCACCGCCGCCGCCCGCTCCACCCTCCCCGTCCTCGCCAACCGGCGGTTCGCCGTCGACCCGACCGTCCGTCCCCTGGGCACCCTTCCCCTCGGCACCCTTCCCCTCGGAGCCTGATATGTCCCCCAGACGAATCGCCCTCGCCGCCGGCGCCGCTCTGTCCTGTACCGCCCTGCTCGCCGCCTGCGGCGCCAACCCGCCCCAGGCCGACGGCGCGGCGAGCGAGAAGACGGCCGCCGCGGCGGGGTCCCAGCTCACCGAGGACAAGGAACTGCACGGCCAACTGCCCGAGAAGGCACGCAAGTCCGGAAAGCTGGTGTCGGTCAACAACGGCTCCTTCCCGCCGTACGAGATCGCCGGCTCCGACGGCCACAGCCTCACCGGGGCCTCCGCGGACCTCTCGGCCGCGCTCGGGAAGGTGCTCGGCGTCACCATCGAGCATGTGACGGCGGACGGGCTGCCCAGCGAGCTGACGGGCATCAAGGCCGGCCGCTACGACTTCGCCATCGGCCCGATCGGCGACTTCAAGGATCGGCAGGGCGCCAACGACTTCGTGGACTGGGTCCGGGAGTTCGTCGTCTTCGCCGTACCCAAGGGCAACCCGAAGAACATCACCTCCCTCGACACCGCCTGCGGCCGGAAGGTCGCGGTCATGGCCGGCGGCTCCGCCGAGGGCGTCATCAAGAAGCAGTCCGAGGCATGCAAGAAGAAGGGCAAGGCCGCCGTCCAGGTCCAGTCGTACAAGGACCAGCCGTCCTCCATCCTCGCCGTGAAGTCCGGCCGCGCCGACGCGTTCTTCTCCTCGCAGGCCCCGCTGACGTACTTCGTGCAGCAGTCCAAGGGAGAGCTGGAGCTGGCGGGCACCGGGCAGTCCAACGGGTTCGACGACCTCTACCAGGGCGCCGTCGTCCCCAAGGACGGACCGCTGCGCGACGTCCTGCTCAAGGCCATCCAGAAGCTCATCGACAACGGCAGCTACGACCAGATCATGCAGAAGTGGGGGCTCAAGGACAACGAGCTCAAGCAGGCGGGCGTCAACCTCGCCAAGTCCTAGCCCCGGCTCCGGATGACTCACGAAAGGAGGTGAGCCGCCATGGCCACCGCCCCCTCCCCGGATTCCCCGGACCACACCCCGGCGGTTGTCGCCGTCAAGGAACGTACGGAGCACCCGCACGCGCCCGACCACCCCGTGGACGTGGCCCACGCCGTTCCCGTACGGCATCCGCTGCGCTGGCTTTCCGTGGTGGTCCTGGCCGTGCTCGCCGCCCAGCTCGGGCACTTCCTGATCACCAACCCCAATTTCGAATGGGGCACGGTGGGCGCCTACTTCGGCGCGCAGGTCTTCGGCCAGGGCATCGTCACCACCATCGAACTCACCGTGGTGGCCATGGCGATCGGCACCGTCGGCGGCGTCTTCGTCGCGGTGGGCCGCATGTCGGAGAACCGGGTGCTCAGCACGGTCTGCGGCGCCTACGTCTGGTTCTTCCGCGGCATCCCGGTCCTGGTGCAGCTGATCTTCTGGTACAACCTCTCGGCGCTGCTGCCCCGGATCTCCTTCGGCATCCCGTTCGGCCCCGAGTTCATCAGCGCCGAGACCAACACCTTGATCAGCCCCTGGCTCGCCGCCATCCTCGGCCTCGGCCTCAACGAGGCCGCGTACATGGCCGAAATCGTGCGCGGCGGTCTGCTCGGCGTCGACCACGGCCAGACCGAGGCCGCCTCCGCGCTCGGTCTGGGCCGGGCCCGCATCCTGCGCCGGATCGTGCTGCCGCAGGCGATGCGCTTCATCGTGCCGCCCACCGGCAGCCAGGTCATCAACATGCTCAAGGCGACCTCGCTGGTCAGCGTGATCGCCCTCGCCGACCTGCTGTACACGGCGCAGTCGATCTACAACCGCACCTTCGAAACCATCCCGCTGCTCGTCGTGGCCTGCCTGTGGTACCTGGTCATGACCTCCGTGCTCTACGTCGGGCAGTCGTTCATCGAGCGGTACTACGCCCGCGGCAGCAGCCGTAACTCCCCGCAGAGCTTCTGGGACTTCGCGCTCTTCCGCCGCCGTACGACAGGCAAGGCGGACAAGGCAGGGACGGAACCCGTATCGGAGACCCCCTCATGACGACGACCAAGGCGACCAAGGCGACGGACCCGGCCACCACCTGGCCGATGGTGCGGGCGCACCAGGTGCACAAGCGGTTCGGACACGTCGAGGTCCTCAAGGGCATCGACCTGGAGGTCCACCCGGGCGAGGTGGTGGTGCTGCTCGGCCCGTCCGGTTCGGGCAAGTCGACCTTCCTGCGCTGCGTCAACAACCTGGAGCGGATCGACTCCGGCTCCGTCCACGTCCAGGGCGAGCTGATCGGCTTCCGCCGGACCGGCTCCCGCGTCCACCACCTGCGGCCCCGCGAGGCGACCCGGCAGCGGCGCGACATCGGCATGGTGTTCCAGCACTTCAACCTGTTCCCGCACCAGACGGTCCTCGGCAACGTCATGGAGGCCCCGGTGGGCGTCCTGCGCATGCCAAAGGCCGAGGCGCGGGAGACGGCGCTGCGGCTGCTGGAACAGGTCGGTCTCGCCGAGAAGGCCGACGCCTACCCGCGCCAGCTGTCCGGCGGCCAGCAGCAGCGGGTGGCCATCGCCCGCGCCCTGGCCATGCGGCCGAAGCTGATGCTCTTCGACGAGCCGACCAGCGCCCTCGACCCCGAACTGGTCGGCGAAGTCCTCGCCACCATGCGCGACCTGGCGCGCGGCGGCCTCACCATGCTGGTGGTCACCCACGAGATCGGCTTCGCCCGGGAGGTCGCCGACCGGGTGGTCTTCATGGACGGCGGCGTTATCGTCGAGAGCGGTACCCCCGAGGAAGTCCTCGACAACCCGGCCAACCCGCGCACCCGGGCGTTCCTCAGCCGCTTCCTGTGAGCGGGAGCCCCCGCGCCCGCCCTCGCCCTGTGCCGGGATTCCCGGCACGGGGCGAGGCGTGAACGCCACTCAGCCGAAACGACGTTGGCGAAAGTCCGTCTACAGCATCGGGTAGGGTCTACTTCGCGCGCGTGAAGACCAAGCGCGCCCGACGCGCTGAGCGAGGACCAAGCCGGCGCAACCCAACGCATTCGGGCGACCAGATGGATTATGTCCCGGTTGGCGTTGGGGGAGTAAGTTTTTTTCGGGTCGCTGACCCACGGGGGCTTCATGAGTCAGGAATCCCCTTGCTTCAGCTGACAATCCATCGCGATCACCTGGCGAATCAAGGAGACGAGAAGTGCGAATTGCCCGGCGAATAGGCGCGGCTGCCGCGTCCGCTGCCGTAATCCTCGGGGGCGCCGTGCTCACCGCCCCGACCGCCTCGGCGGCATCCCTGCCGAGGGCGTGCAACCTGATCGTTACGCAGACCAAGGAAGCTTCGGCGGCCGTGAACCTGCGCAGCGGCCCCGGGACGAATTACACCTCCCTTGGACTCCTGTCCAAGGGTACCGATTTCACCGAGTACTGCACCAAGGATTACAAGTGGAGCTACGGCAAGGTCACCAGCGGGGCCAACAAGGGGAAGAAGGGCTGGGTCAAGTACTCCCTCCTCAACCCCGTCGAAAAGCGCTGACCCGCGCCGTAATTCATTCTCACGCGCAAAACACTTTCTGAAGCCATAGCAGAGCCAGGTCAAAGCCCAACGTCGTTTCCGTTGAGTGACCTTGTCGCTCGGGGCGGCCAGGCTCCGCTCGCCTGCGGCGAAGGGACCCTGGCCGCCCGCCTGCCCGCCGCGTCCGTCACTCCTCGCGCAGGGCGTCCCGCGCCGCGTCGACGAAGTCCGTGAGGGCGGCCCAGAACGGGCGGTAGGAGGCCTCGAAGCGGCGTACGGCCTCGGGGTCGGCGGGGGCGTCGGAGCGCATGTCCCGCAGGGCCCGGTGGAAGGGGCCGGTCGCGTTCTGCAGGGCGTTCGCCGCCGTGGCCGCGGCGGGCGGTCCCTCCAGCTCGATCACGCGTACGCGCCGGCGCAGCTTCCCGTACTGGTCGAGCTCCCGCTCGACCAGTTCCTCGAGGGCGGCGGGTCGGCGCTCGGCGTCGGCGGTGCGCTGGGCGGCGGACACCTCCCAGTACACCTCGACGTTCTGGTGGGCGTGTTCGATCAGATCGAGGTACGCGGTGCGCCTGCTCTCGCGCCGCCGCTCCGACTGCTGGGCCCGTGCCGCGGTGTCCGCCTGGATCCGGGCGGCCCGGGTGTTGCCCCGGCTGGTGACCCAGCTGGCCAGGACGGCGGTGCCGCCGGTGAGGGCGGCGATCCAGAACGTGTTGTCGGCCACGGTGCGAAGCTCCCCGGTTCGTCATGTCATTCGTCATGTCAGGCGGGCGGTCGCCATCGCCCGATCGTAGGAAGATTAGGAAGATACGTAAGACGGAACGGTTCGGCGGTGCGGCGCGGGAGATACGTTCCCGGGCATGAGCGCATCCGGACTGCGGCCGGTCGTCACGGAGTTGAGGCTGTCGGCCTTCAAGACGCACTGCCGCGCGGCCTTTCCCTTGGGGCCGCTGACCTTGATCGCCGGGCCGAGCGGAAGCGGCAAGTCCGGCGTGTTGGAGGCGTACGCCGCGCTCGCGCGCCTGGCGGGTGGCCAGCGTCTTGAGGAGGTCTTCCGCGACCCCGCCGGGTACATCCCGCGGCGCGCCCGGCCGGACGGGCAGGGGCGGCGCGGCTTCCGGATCGGCTGCACGGTGGACGGCCCGGTCGGGCCGGTGCGGCTGGATGTGGCCGTGCAGGCGGAGCCCGAGCTGCGGATCGTGGGCGAGCGGATGACGGGCGCGGGGGAGACCCTGCTGGAGACGGCGCTGCGCGACCCGGGGCGGCGCCGGGTGCAGGCCGCCTGGCACACGGCGGGGGCGGTCGCGGTCACCCGCGCCCCGCTGCCCGACGACCGGCTGGCCACCGCGCTGCTGCCGCTGCGGGTGGCGGGCAAGACCGAGGGGCAGCGGCTGGCGCTGGCCGCCGCCGAGCAGGTCGTCGTCGCGCTGCGGTCCGTCTTCGTCTGCGATCCGCGCCCGGAGCGGATGCGGGCGCCGGCGCCGCCGCGGGACGGGCGGCTGCGCGGCGGCTGCGAGAACCTGGCGGCGGTGCTGCGGCGCACCAGCCGGGAGTGCGGCTCCCGGCATGCGGCGCTGGTCGCGGCGGTGCGGGCGGGGTGCACCGGGCCGGTGGAGGACCTGGTCACGGAGGGGCCGGCGGACGGGGTGGTACGGGCCCTGCTGGCGCAGGGGGAGCTGGGGGCGATGCCCGTCGAGCGGCTGGGGGACGGGGAGCTGCGCTATATCGCCCTCGCGCTGGTGCTGCTCACCGGGCCGGGGGTGCTGGAGATGGACCCGGCGGCGGATGTGCTCTCGGCGCGGCAGGCGCTGACGGTGCTGGCCGACGGGTTCGACCGGTGCCTGGACCGGCGGCAGGCGCGGGCGCTGCTGAGGGTCGCGGCGCGGATGTGCGCACGGGGGCACATCCGGCTGGTGGGGACGGTGGCGGAGCCGCCGGTGGCGGAGCCGCCGGGTACGGAGGGGGCGGCTGCGGAGGAGACGGCTGGGGCGACAGTGGTACACCTGGGGTGTGAGCGAGGCACGAGAGTACCGACAGCCCGATGAGTCGCAGGCCGGGGAGTCGCAGGTCGAGGGGCGGGATGTGCGGGCGCTGCAGGCTCGGCTGGCCGCGTTCGCCGCGGCGCGCGACTGGCAGCCGTACCACACGCCCAAGAACCTGGCGACGGCGCTGAGCGTCGAGGCGTCGGAGCTGGTGGAGATCTTCCAGTGGCTGACGCCCGAGGAGTCGGCGCGGGTGATGGAGGAGTCGGGGAGCGCGGCCCGGGTCGAGGACGAGGTCGCCGACGTGTTGGCGTATCTGCTCCAGTTCTGCGAGGTGTTGGGGATCGACGCGCTGGCGGCTCTCGCGGCCAAGATCGACCGCAATGAGGTCCGTTTTCCGGCCACCAGGCGTTAGGGATCTTCGTTTCGTCACTCTCTGTGGTTATGAAGTTATCCACAACGTAACTGTTGTCAACAGATTCCTGAATTCCCCTAGCTTTTCTGCCTGTTAGTCATCACTCTGGGTAGTGGAGGAGTGACGGGTGTGGGAAGTCCGTTCGAGAGGGGAGCGGGGCATGGACGCGATGCGGCTGATCGGTGTCACGCGGCACGCTCTGGCGCAGGCCGGGACCGTGCATGACATCGTGGCCGAGGCCTGGCAGATACAGGCGCTCGCGGAGGCGATCGGTGGCCATTTCGTGGTGAGTGGTCCGGCAGCCGCGCGCGCGGAGGCGCGCGGCCTGTGCGAGGCGGGAAGCAGGGCGCGCGGCGCCCTGTTCCACCCCGCGCTGCATCACCCGGCCTTGCACAGCGGGGGCTTACGGGCCGGCCAGCTGTCCGAGGTGAGGGATCCGAGGGAGGTGTTGCTGGCCCTCGGCGATCTGCTCGCGGAGGCGGGTTTCGCGCTGGTCGGCGTCGCCTCCAACACAGACGAGGAGGCGCTGTACTGGCAGTGCGTCGAGGCGATCGACGCGGCGGACGAGGCGAGGGACCGGGTGCACGGGATGCTCAGGCACATGACGGTGCTGGAGTGGGGTGGCGCGGCATGACAGTGCAGGATGGGATCCATGGATCTGCGAATCTTCACCGAGCCCCAGCAGGGGGCGAGCTACGACACCCTGCTCTCCGTCGCCAAGGCCACCGAGGATCTGGGCTTCGACGCGTTCTTCCGCTCCGACCATTATATGAAAATGGGAGACGTCGACGGGCTGCCGGGCCCCACCGACGCGTGGATCACCCTGGCCGGGATCGCCCGCGAGACCCGGCGGATCCGGCTCGGCACGCTGATGACGGCCGCGACCTTCCGGCTGCCGGGCGTGCTCGCGATCCAGGTCGCGCAGGTGGACCAGATGTCCGGTGGCCGTGTGGAGCTGGGCCTGGGCGCGGGCTGGTACGAGGAGGAGCACCGGGCGTACGGCATCCCCTTCCCGGCGGAGAAGTTCGCCAGGCTGGAGGAGCAGCTGGCCATCGTCACCGGTCTGTGGCGCACGCCGGTCGGCGAGACCTTCGGATACGAGGGGACGCACTACCAGCTCGCCGACTCGCCCGCGCTCCCCAAGCCCGCGCAGGACCGGGTGCCCGTGCTGATCGGCGGCCACGGCAAGACCCGCACCCCCCGCCTCGCGGCGCAGTACGCGGACGAGTTCAACATGCCGTTCGCCTCGGCCGAGGACAGTGAGCGGCAGTTCGGACGGGTGCGGGCGGCGGCCGAGGCCGCGGGCCGCAAGGGCGACGACCTGGTGTACTCCAATGCGCTGGTGGTCTGCGTGGGCAAGGACGACGCCGAGGTCGCCCGGCGGGCCGATGCCATCGGACGCAAGGTGGACGAGCTGAAGGAGAACGGTCTGGCGGGCTCGCCGGCCGAGGTCGTCGACACGATCGGCCAGTACGCGCAGGCCGGCTCGTCGCGGATCTATCTCCAGATTCTGGACCTCGACGACCTCGACCACCTGGAGCTGATCTCCTCGCAGGTCCAGACCCAGCTGGGCTGAAACCCGCGCACCACCGCACCACCGCATGACCGCACCACCGCACCACCGCACCATCTGAGCAAGGAGCACCCGTGATGTCTGCCCGCCGTACGCCACTGGCCGCCGCCCTGGAGCGCGGGCCGCTCGTCCTCGACGGCGGGCTGTCCAATCAGCTGGAGGCGCAGGGCTGCGATCTCTCCGATGAGCTGTGGTCGGCCCGGCTGCTGGCCGACGACCCGCGGCAGATCGAGGAGGCCCATGCGGCGTATGCGCGGGCGGGCGCACGGGTGCTGATCACCAGTAGCTATCAGGCGACCTACGAGGGCTTCGCCCGTCGGGGCGTGCTGGAGAAGGAGGCCACGGCGCTGCTGGAGCGCAGCGTGGAGCTGGCGCGCCGGGCGGCCGAGGACGCGGGCGGCACCGCCGACCGGCCGGTGTGGGTGGCCGCCTCCGTCGGTCCGTACGGGGCGATGCTGGCGGACGGCAGCGAGTACCGCGGACGCTACGGACGACGCGTCGGCGAGTTGGAGCGGTTCCACCGGCCGCGGATCGAGGCACTGGCCGCGGCCGGACCCGATGTGCTCGCGCTGGAGACGGTGCCGGACGCCGATGAGGCCGAGGCGCTGCTGCGGGCGGTCGAGGGCTGTGGGATACCGGTGTGGCTGTCGTACAGCATCGCGGGAGAGCAGACCCGGGCCGGGCAGCCGCTGCGCGAGGCGTTCGCCCTGGCGGCGGGGAACGACCAGGTGCTGGCCGTGGGCGTCAACTGCTGTGAGCCGGGCGACGCCGACCGGGCGGTGGAGATCGCCGCGACGACCACGGGCAAGCCGGTGGTGGTCTATCCGAACAGCGGCGAGGAGTGGGACGCCAAGGCCCGCGGCTGGCGCGGCCGGGCGACGTTCGACCCGGCACGGGTGAAGGCGTGGCGCGACGCGGGCGCGCGACTCATCGGCGGCTGCTGCCGGGTGGGGCCGGACCGGATCGCGGAGCTGGCGGCCGTGATGGCCGACGAGCGGAAGTGACTGAACATATGCAAGCGGCGAGCGGAAGTGGCCGGCGTCAGTAGCTGGTGTCGGTAGCTGATGGAAGGGGGGAGAGCGTGGGACTAAACCATTAGAAACGCGGCGGTGGTCCGGCGATACTCGGACGGGTGTTCTTGACGATAACCACCACCGGCACTGCCGAGCGCCCCGCGACCGACCTCGGGTTCCTGCTGCATAAGCACCCCGACAACGCGCAGCGGTTCTCGACCTCCCATGGCACGGCGCACGTCTTCTACCCCGAGGCGGACGTCGAGCGCTGTACGGCGGCGCTGCTGCTGGAGGTGGATCCGGTGGCGCTGGTGCGCCGGGGCCGGGGCAAGGGCCGGGGCGGCGCCCCGGACGCGGCGCTCGGGAACTACGTCAACGACCGCCCGTACGCCGCCTCCTCACTGCTCTCCGTCGCCCTCAGCAGCGTCTTCTCCAGCGCTCTCAAGGGCCGCTGCAAGGCGCGGCCCGAGCTGCCGGAGCGGGCGATGCCGCTGCGGATCGAGGTGCCCGCCCTCCCCGCGCGGGGTGGCGCCGAGCTGGTGGTGGCGATCTTCGAGCCGCTGGGCTGGGAGGTGACCGCCGAGCCGGTCCCGCTGGACGAGCAGTTCCCGCAGTGGGGCGACTCGCGGTACGTACGGCTGGTGCTGGAGGGCGAGCTGCGACTGGCCGACGCGCTGCGCCATCTGTATGTGCTGCTGCCGGTGCTCGACGACGCCAAGCACTACTGGGTGGCCCCGGACGAGGTGGACAAGCTGATCGACTCCGGCGAGGGCTGGCTGGAGCACCACCCCGAGCGGCGGCTCATCACCAGCCGCTACCTGGCCCGCCGTTGGTCGCTCACCCGCAGCGCCCTGGAGCGGCTTGAGCTGGTCCGGCTCGCGGAGACGGACGACACGGAGGTGGAGGAGATCGACAACGCGGTGGACGAGCGGTCCGACACCGAGGACAAGCCGGTGCCGCTGGCCGTGCGGCGGCGCGAGGCGATCCTCGACGCCCTGCGCTCGGCCGACGCCGCCCGGGTGCTCGACCTGGGCTGTGGACAGGGACAGTTGGTGGGCGCGCTGCTCAAGGAGACGCGGTTCACCGAGATCGTCGGTGTCGATGTGTCGATGCGCGCGCTGAACGAGGCGGCCCGGCGGCTGCGCCTGGACCGGATGGGCGAGCGACGCTCGGCGCGGGTGAAGCTGATCCAGGGGTCGCTGGCGTACACCGACAGCCGGCTGCGCGGGTATGACGCCGCGGTGCTCAGCGAGGTGGTCGAGCATCTGGACCCGCCGCGGCTGCCCGCCCTGGAGTACGCGGTGTTCGGCGCCGCCCGGCCCCGTACGGTCGTGGTGACCACGCCGAACGTGGAGTACAACGTGCGCTGGGAGACCCTGCCCGCCGGGCGGGTGCGCCACCCCGACCACCGCTTCGAGTGGACGCGGGAGGAGTTCCAGGGCTGGGCGCTGACCGTCGCCGAACGCCATGGGTACGCGGTGGAGTTCCGGCCCGTCGGCCCCGACGACCCCGAGGTCGGCCCGCCGACCCAGCTCGCGCTGTTCCGCCTCGGCACCGGGACCGGGGACGGCAGCGAGGCCGGCAGCGGGACCGACACGGAAACCACCCCTGAGACCAACACCACGACCGCGAAGGAGACGGCCGCATGACTTCCACCACGCGCGGCCTCGCCGTGCCCGACCTGGCCCTCGTGGTTCTCATCGGCACCACCGGCTCCGGCAAGTCCACCTTCGCCCGCCGCCACTTCCTGCCCACCCAGATCGTGTCCTCCGACGTCTGCCGCGGGCTGGTCGCCGACGACGAGAACGACCAGAGCGCCACCCCCGACGCCTTCGATCTGCTCCACTACATCGCGGGCAAGCGGCTCGCCGCCGGGCGGCTCACCGTGGTCGACGCGACCAACGTCCAGTCCCAGGCCCGCCGCAGCCTGATCGAGCTGGCCCGTGAGCACGACGTACTGCCCGTCGCCATCGTCCTGGACGTGCCGGAGAGCGTCTGCGTGCGGCGCAACGCCGAGCGCCCCGACCGGGCGGACCTGCCCGCCCATGTCATCCCGCGCCAGCGCCGTGAGCTGCGCCGGTCGCTGAAGTCCCTGGAGCGCGAGGGCTTCCGCAAGGTGCACATCCTGCGCGGCGAGGAGGAGGTCGAGACCGCCGGGATCGTCACCGAGCGCCGCTACAACGATCTGCGCCACCTCACCGGCCCGTTCGACATCATCGGCGACATCCACGGCTGCCGCTCGGAGCTGGAGACCCTGCTCGGCCGGCTCGGCTACGCGCTGGACCGCGACCCCCTCGGCCGCCCCGTGGACGCCACCCACCCCGAGGGACGTACGGCCGTCTTCGTCGGCGACCTCGTGGACCGCGGGCCCGACAGCCCCGGTGTGCTGCGCCTGGTGATGGGCATGGTCGCCTCGGGCGCGGCGCTGTGCGTGCCCGGCAACCACGAGAACAAGCTGGGCCGCTACCTCAAGGGCCGCAACGTCCAGCACACCCACGGCCTGGCTCAGACCATCGAGCAGTTGGAGAAGGAGGACGGCACCGACCCGGCCTTCCGCGACCAGGTGCGGGACTTCATCGCCTCGCTCGTCAGCCACTACGTGCTGGACGGCGGCGCCCTGGTGGTCTGCCACGCCGGGCTGCCCGAGAAGTACCACGGCCGCACCTCAGGCCGGGTCCGCTCGCATGCGCTGTACGGCGACACGACCGGCGAGACCGACGAGTTCGGCCTGCCCGTGCGCTACCCGTGGGCCGAGGACTACCGCGGCCGGGCCGCCGTGGTCTACGGCCACACCCCGACCCCTCGGGCGTCCTGGCTGAACAACACCATCTGCCTGGACACCGGCTGTGTCTTCGGCGGCCG
Organism: Streptomyces sp. NPDC000941; assembly: GCF_053599555.1. Classification (NCBI taxonomy): domain Bacteria; kingdom Bacillati; phylum Actinomycetota; class Actinomycetes; order Kitasatosporales; family Streptomycetaceae; genus Streptomyces; species Streptomyces sp. NPDC000941. The sequence goes on along the minus strand of NZ_JBSFMM010000136.1, from coordinate 10,650 downwards.
GATGACCGCCCTGCGCTGGCCCGAGCGCGAGCTGGTGGACGTCCCCGCCGAGCGGGTCTGGTACGAGCCCGTCAAGCCCCTGACGACCGAGGGCCCGGGTGGCGCCGACGGCCGGCCGCTCGACCTGAAGGATGTACACGGCCGCCGTGTCATCGAGACCCGGCACATGGGCCGCATCGCGGTGAAGGAGGAGAACGCGGCGGCGGCGCTTGAGGTCATGAGCCGCTTCGCCATCGACCCGAGGCTGCTGCCCTACCTCCCGCCGACCATGGCCCCCTGCGCGACGTCCAAGGAGGAGGCCCGCGGCGGAGCCGCTGATGGAAGCTTCTTGGAGCACCCGGCGGAGGCGTTCGCCGCCTACCGGGCGGACGGGGTGCGCCAGGTCGTCTGTGAGGAGAAGCACATGGGCTCGCGCGCGGTGGTGCTGGTCTGCCGCGACGAGGAGGCCGCGCGCGAGCGCTTCGGCGCGCCGGAGGGCGTGTCCGGCGCGCTGTACACGCGTACGGGCCGGCCGTTCTTCGACGACCCGACGGTGACCGAGCGCATCCTGCACCGGCTGCGCGGCACCATCGGCCGCGAGGGCCTGTGGGAGGAGCTGGACACCGACTGGCTGCTGCTCGACGCCGAGCTGATGCCGTGGTCGCTGAAGGCAGAGGGGCTGCTGCGCAACCAGTACGCGGCCGTGGGCGCGGCCTCGGGCGCCGCGTTCCCCGGGGCGCTCGCGGCCCTGGAGTCGGCCGCCGCGCGCGGCGTGGAGGTGGCCGCCCTGCTCGACAAGCAGCGTGAACGCGCCGCCGACGCGGCCGCGTTCACCGAGGCCTACCGGCGCTACTGCTGGCCGGTGGGGGATCCGCAGCACGGCTGGCCGGGCGAGCGGCAGGAGACCGGCAGGCGCCGTACGGTGGGGGCGCGCGGCACGGACGGCCTGGACGGCATCCGGCTGGCGCCGTTCCAGATCCTGGCGGTGCGCGGCCGCAGTCTCGCCGCCCTCCCGCACGACGAGCAGCTCGCGCTGATCGACCGGATCGTCGAGCGGGAGGAGCTGGACGCCGATGCGAATAACGGCATCTGCGCCTATGTCCCGAAGTATGTGAACCGGCTGCTCGCCCCCACCCGTCGGCTGGTCGTCGACACCGAGGACGAGGCGTCGGTCGCCGAGGGCGTGCGGTGGTGGCTGGACCTGACGGTGGCGGGCGGCGAGGGCATGGTGGTCAAGCCGCTGGCGGGGCTGGTGCGCAAGGACGGTACGGACGGCCGGCTCGTCCAGCCGGGCGTCAAGTGCCGTGGCCGCGAGTACCTGCGGATCATCTACGGCCCGGAGTACACCCGGCCGGAGAACCTGGACCGGCTGCGCGAGCGGCACCTGGGCCACAAGCGGTCGCTCGCGCTGCGTGAGTACGCGCTCGGGTTGGAGGCGCTGGACCGGCTGGCGGAGGGGGAGCCGCTGTGGCGGGTCCACGAGGCGGTGTTCGGCGTGCTGGCCCTGGAGTCGGAGCCGGTGGACCCCCGGCTCTAACGGCCGCTGCAGGCGCGCGAATCCGCTGGGCCTGAAGCCGGCGCAGCGGCGTCGTACCTGTCGCGGCGTGGAAGCGGCGGGCCAGGGTGCGCGGGCTGGGTCTTCGCGGCAGTGACCGCCGCGGTGGCGGCGCTCGCGGGCGCGGTGTTCCGTACCGGGCAGCACCGGGTGGGTACCCGGCAGGACCGGGCGGCGAGGCGCCATTGACGTGCCTGTGACATGTGCCTAGCGTGCTGTCGCTCATGTCTCGGTCGCAAGGTTCTCGCCGGACTGTTTCAGGACTGTCGCGGCGTTCCGCAACACCCGCCCGCCGCGCCTATAACTGAAGCAGTCCCGAACAACTGGAACAGCGAGGGTGTTCTCCGCGAGCCGGACGGCAAACACACCGAGCGGCGCACTTATCGATATGCGGCTCCGCCGCGTGGTACCGAGCGGGGAGGGCGGATGAGTCTCTTCGAGGGCGGCAGGCCCTTCCTTGACGCACTCCCCGCACAGGACCGGCGCGCGCTGCTCGCGCTCGGCAGACACCGGACGTATGAGCCCTCGCAGGTCGTGCTGCGCGAGCACGACCGTACGACCTTCGTCGTCGCCATCACCTCAGGCTGGGCCACCGTCTCGGTGGAGACCGAGCGCGGTGTCCGACTGATACTGGCCCTGCGCGGGGCGGGCGAGGTGGTCGGCGACCAGGCCGCCGTCGACCACGGCTCGCGCAGCGCCACGGTCACCGCGCTCGGGCGGCTGGAAGCGGTCGTCGTCTCCGGCGACCGCTTCCGCGCGTATCTGGCCGCGCGCCCCACCGCCACCGTACTGATCATGCGCCAGCTCAGTTCCCGGCTGCGCAGCTCCGACGGCGAACGGCGCTCCCTGGCCTCCGAGAAGGTGCTGCAGCGCCTCGCCGCCCGCCTCGTCGAACTCGCCGAACGCACCGGCCGCCCGGAAGCCGACGGCGGCATCTCCGTCGATCTGCCGCTGCCGCAGCACGACATCGCCGCCGCCGTGGGGTCCACCCGGGAAGCGGTCGCCAAGGCGCTGCGGCTGCTGCGCGACCAGGGCGTGGTACAGACCGCCTCGCGCCGGTTCGTCGTCGTGGACACCGCAGTGCTGCGCCTGCTGGCCGAGGGGCGCGCGACGGGGTGACCGGCCGCGGTCGGCTCACGAGCGCGCGCCCGCGCATGAGCCCCCGAAAACTTCCGCCGACTGTGTAAACGGCTACAGCCGACCGAGCCCCGGGCCGCGACTCTGAAGAAGGTACAGGGAGCGGGACCGTGTGCGACGGGGGTGCACGCGGCCCAGCGCCCGGCACCGGAGGAGGGCGGCGGAGCGGAGCACGGGGGCAGAGCCCCGCCGCCCACTTCGGCCGGAGCCCCACCACGTGACATATGGCAGCTGTACGACGGCCGCGACGGCCGTACGGCGCTGATGGATCAGCGGACCGCCCCCGAGCCGCGACATACGGACGGCAGCAGGCACGAAGGACGGCGGGGCGATGAGCGGACCGGAAGCCACCCACACGGACAGCACGCGCCTGGACTTGCCCATGGACGGCATGGACAGCCCGTTGGGTACCGTCGGCGAGGCGGGCGGCGCCCGGGCGGCCCGCGAGGCGTGCGCGAATCTGCACACGGACGCGCATCCGCGTACCGGCACGGATCCGCGTACCGCCGCGAAGCCCCACGACAACGCCCACGGTCACACCGCCCCGGCAGGCCCGCTCCCCGAGGGGCCGGTCGCCCACGACGAGCTGGCCCGGCTGCGCCGGATCCACCGCCGGGGCCCGGGCTACGTGGCCATGCGCGAACACCTGCGCCGCACCCACCTCCTCGCGCTGTGCGGCGAGCCCGGCTCCGGGCGCGGCTGGACCGCGCTCGCGCTGCTGGCCGAGCTGGCCGAGACGACGGGCGGCGGGGTGTGGCGGCTCGGTGCGGCGCCCGGCCCGGGCGCCGGTTCAGGCGCCGAACACCCCGCCCCGGTGGGCGAGAAGACCGCGCGGGGCCACGGCTATCTGCTCGAACTGCCCACCGAGCCAGCCGACTTCGGGGTCACCGGCCCGGAGGCCCGGCTCGACCGGCTGCGCGCGCACTTCGCCGAGCACGAGGCGTTCTGCGTCGTCCTTGTTTCCGGAGTCTCCGGCGGCGAGGCGGCCGACCGGCTGCTGCGCGGCCGCCGGCACGCCATACCGTACGAGCCCCCGGCCGCCGCCGACGTACTCGACGCCCACCTGGCCGACCTGCTGGCCGACGAGCCGCCGGAGCTGATCCGCCAGGCCCGCGCGAGCGCCGTGAGCGCCGAGGTGACCGAGGCCCTGGGCCTGGAGGAGCCGCTGCCCGGCGAGGCGGCCCGGCTGGCCGGACATCTCGCCGAGCACGCCCGGGGCGCGCTGTCCGAGGCGGAACTGCTCGCGCGCTGCCGGTCGTTCGCCCCGCGCCAGGCGCGCGAGTGGTTCGCGGACGCCGCCCGGCCCGGCACGCTGCCCGCCGCGCTGCCCGCGCTGCGCCGGGCGGCGCATCGTATCGCCCTCGCCGTCTTCAACGGCTCGGCCCACAGCCTCACCGCCGAGGCCGCCGAACTGCTGGCCTGGGAGCTGGCGGTCACCCTCGACCCGCAGTACGCGCCCGGGCGACCACCGTTCACCGCGCCCGCCGACGCCCTGCCGGCCGCCGCTCGCGCGGTGCCGGGGGAGGGCGTGGAGGACCTGGGCGAGGCGGCCGTGCCGGTCCGTACGGTGTGGTTCCAGGGGCGCGGTCTCGCGCCCGCGGTGCTCTTCGAGGTGTGGGACCACCACCACAACACCCGTGGCCCGATGGCGCGCTGGCTGCGCGGCCTGTGCGACGACCCGCGGCCCCAGGTGTGGGTGCGCGCCGCCGTCGCCGCGGGCGTGCTCAGCGCCCGCGACTATCTGTACGGCCTCACCGAACTGCTGCTCCCGCTGGCCCGCGGCGACAGCCCGGTGCAGCGCATGGCGGCGGCGACGGCGCTCGCCGAGGCGTCGCGCGACGCCGATGTACGGCCCGCCGTGGCGGGCCTGCTGAGCGGCTGGGCGGCGGGCGGCGACGAGCGGGAGCGCGAGACCGCCGCGCTCGCCCACGGCTACGGCCTGGCGGCGGGGTCGGTCACCGCGTCCCTGGAGGAACTGGCCCGGATCGCCGCCACGGACGGCGGCTCCACCGCCTCGTACAGCGCGGTGCGGTTGCTGGCCGGGGCGCAGCCCGGGACCGTACTGGCGCGGCTGACCCACTGGCTGGGCGACACCCGCCGCTCCCGCCGCGATCTCGCGCTGCTGACGGTGTTGCGCGCGGTCGGGACCCGCACCTCACATCTGTGGGGGCTGCGGGAGGTGCCGGAGTTGGCGCCGTACGCCGCCTGGCCGCTGGCCACGGCGCTGCTGGCGGCCCGCCCGCAGTGCCGGTCGGCGCTGGCGGAACTGCTGCGGGCCGCGCTGACCTGGGCCAGATCGGCCGAGGCGGCCGAGGACGCGCTCGTGGGCTGGATGCGGCGGGCGGCCGGTGACGAGCGGCAGTTGGCGGTGTTGTGCGACTTCCTGCCGCTGCTGGCGCAGGAGGGTCATGAACCGCTCGACGCACGGGCGGCCGCACGGATACGGGAGGTGCTGGAAGCGCTGTGAGGAGAACGACGGCGATGGTGGACGAGGAGATGTTGGACGAAGCGATGCTGGAGGAGCAGGGGGCGGAACACGCGGCGGAGCAAGCGGATCTGGCGCGCCCGGCCGCCCCGGTGGCGGGAGCGCGGAGACTGCGCGAGGTGCTGCGCCAGGGCGGCGAGGCGTTCCCCGCGGCGCTGCGCGAGGCCGACGACGGCCTGCTGCTGAGCGCGCTCGACGACGGGATGCCCGCGGACCGGGCCACCCGCGTCGTCGTGGAGCTGGTGCGCCGAGCCCCCGAGCGCGGGCCGGAGCTCGCGGACGCGGTCTGCGAGAAGGTGCTGCTGGCCAGGCTCTACCTCGACGCGGGGGAGCCGTCGGGCGCCGACGACCGGCTGCGGGTGCGCAATGCGCTGATGCTGTACGACGGCCTGGTCCGCCCCTGCGCCCAGCGCGGCGGCACCCCGGAACTGCTGGCCTGCGTGGTGCCCGCGCTGTGGGCCGCACGGGGCGGCGCGGGCCGCGAGGTGGTCCGCCGCATCGTGGACTCGCGGCAGCCCACGGGCTTCGGTGAACGGGCCTGGAAGGAGCTGTTCACCAGCGCGGCCGAGGAGTGCCGCGAACACGAGGCCGCGGCGGCCACCGCCGCCCGGCGCGGGATGCGCCGCCGGCGGCCGCGCCGTGGTGAGGACGGCGGCCGGATCGATCTGCAGCCCGGCCAGCTGTGGGTGTCCGTCCTGCTGGGGGTGATCTCCGTGGCCCTGGTCCTGATCGTCGTCCTGGCCGCGCGGTAGCGCGGAGGCACACGGCTCACGAGGACGCCCGTACGGCGTTCACCGCGGGGCCGCAGCGGCGAAGATGGAGACATGGGTTTCCATGTGGACTCCGAGGCCGGGCGGCTGCGCCGCGTCATCCTGCACCGCCCCGACCTGGAGCTGAAGCGGCTCACCCCCTCCAACAAGGACGCGCTCCTCTTCGACGACGTCCTGTGGGTGCGCCGCGCCCGCCAGGAGCACGACGGCTTCGCCGACGTATTGCGGGATCGCGGCGTCGAGGTGCATCTCTTCGGGGATCTGCTGGCCGAGAGCATGGCCGTCCCGGCGGCGCGGGCGCTGGTGCTGGACCGCGTCTTCGACGAGAAGGAGTACGGCCCGCTGGCCACCGACCATCTGCGGGCGGCCTTCGACGAACTGGGCGGCGCCGAGCTGGCGGGGTCGCTGATCGGCGGGATGACCAAGCGGGAGTATCTGGAGCGCTGTCCGGAGCCGGTCTCCATCCGCTTCCACACCATGGAGCCGGACGACTTCGTGGTGGACCCGCTCCCCAACCACCTCTTCACCCGGGACGCCTCCGCCTGGGTGTACGACGGGGTGTCCATCAACGCGATGCGCTGGCCCGCCCGCTGGCACGAGACGGTCCACTACGAGGCCGTCTACCGCCACCACCCGCTCTTCGCGGACGGCGGCTTCCACGTCTGGTCGGAGGGGCAGGCGGCCTATCCGTCGACGATCGAGGGCGGCGACGTCCTGGTGATCGGCAATGGCGCGGTGCTGATCGGAATGAGCGAGCGGACCACGCCGCAGGCGGTGGAGATGCTGGCGCGCGGGCTGTTCGCGGCCGGCTCCGCCCGGACGATCGTGGCGCTCGACATGCCCAAGACGCGGGCGTTCATGCACCTGGACACCGTGATGACCATGGTCGACGGGGACACCTTCACCCAGTACGCGGGCCTGGGGATGCTCCGCTCGTACACCATCGAGCCGGGCAGCGCCGACCAGGAGCTCAAGGTCACCGACCATCCGCCGGAGCATATGCACCGGGCGATAGCGGCCGCGCTCGGCCTGGACGCCATCCGGGTGCTCACGGCCACACAGGACGTGCACGCGGCGGAGCGCGAGCAGTGGGACGACGGCTGCAATGTGCTGGCGGTGGAGCCGGGGGTGGTGCTCGCCTACGAGCGGAACGCGACCACAAACACCCATCTGCGCAAACGCGGGATCGAGGTCATCACGATCCCGGGCAGCGAGCTGGGACGGGGGCGGGGCGGGCCGCGCTGTATGAGCTGCCCGGTCGAGCGGGACGCGATCTAGTCGAGCGGGCTTCCGTATATATACGGTGTCTCGTATAGACTTCCATCGTTCCTCCTTCCCCTCGTGATCGCACCCTAGGAGCCCGACATGGCGACAGATCTCACCGGCCGCCACTTCCTCAAGGAGCTGGACTTCACCGCCGAGGAGTTCCGCCACCTGGTCGCCCTGGCCGCCGAGCTGAAGGCGGCCAAGCGCGCGGGTGCCGAGGACCGGCGGCTCACGGGCAAGAACATCGCGCTGATCTTCGAGAAGACCTCCACCCGCACCCGCTGCGCCTTCGAGGTCGCTGCCGCCGACCAGGGCGCCTCCACCACCTACCTGGACCCGTCGGGCTCCCAGATCGGCCACAAGGAGTCGGTCAAGGACACCGCGCGCGTGCTGGGCCGGATGTACGACGGGATCGAGTACCGCGGCAGCGGACAGGACGTCGTCGAGGAGCTTGCCGCGCACGCCGGAGTGCCCGTCTACAACGGCCTCACCGACGACTGGCACCCCACCCAGATGCTCGCCGACGTGCTCACCATGACCGAGCACAGCGACAAGCCGCTGGCCGGGATCGGCTTCGCCTACCTCGGTGACGCCCGCTACAACATGGGCAACTCCTACCTGATCACCGGCGCGCTGCTGGGCATGGACGTACGGATCGTCGCCCCCCGGGAGCTGTGGCCCGACGAGGCCGTCGTCGAGCAGGCCCACGGGCTCGCGAAGGAGTCGGGCGCCCGCGTCACGCTCACCGAGGACATCGCCGAGGGCGTGGCCGGGGCGGACTTCGTCGCCACCGACGTGTGGGTGTCGATGGGCGAGCCGAAGGAGGTCTGGGCCGAGCGCATAGCGCTGCTCGGCCCGTACGCGGTCACCATGGACGTACTGCGCGCCACCGGCAACGACGACGTGAAGTTCCTGCACTGCCTGCCGGCCTTCCATGACCTGGGCACCGCCGTCGGCCGCGAGATCCACGAGCAGCACGGGCTGACGTCGCTCGAGGTCACCGACGAGGTCTTCGAATCCGCTCACTCCGTCGTCTTCGACGAGGCCGAGAACCGGATGCACACGATCAAGGCGGTGCTGGTCGCCACGCTCGGACGGCCCTAGCGCGCCCAAGGCGCATCGGGGGCGAGGCCCCGTATAGCCCTTCGCACCTGCTCGACTCGCCCGGTACGGTCTCGAGGTCATTTCCCACGCCGAGAGTAGGTTGCGTCAATGGCATGTCGTATCAGTGAGCTCGTGCTCGGTTGCCACGACCCCGAGGTGCTGGCGCGGTTCTGGTGCGAGGTCCTGGACTTCGTCGTGCTCGATCGCGAAGAGGACGGCACCCTTGAGATCGGGCCGCGCGAAGGGTTCGGCGGTCCGCAGCCGACGATCATCCTCAGCCGCAGGGACGAGCCGGAGCCGGGGAAGGCCCGGTTGCACATCGACGTCAACGCCACCGACCGCGATCAGGACGCCGAGCTCGAACGCCTCCTGAAGCTCGGGGCGCGCCGGGCCGACATCGGCCAGACCGGCGATGAGTCCTGGCATGTTCTCGCCGACCCCGAGGGCAATGAGTTCTGCCTGCTCAAGCGGCGCCTCAACGCGCTCTGAGCGTGAACCAGACCGCCTTGCCCTCGGGGGTGGGGCGGTAGCCCGCCTCCGCGCTGAGGGTCCTGAGCAGTTGCAGGCCACGGCCGCGCTCGGACACCTCGCGCGGGTCGGGGGCGCCGCTGTTCGGCGTGTCCGGTCCGTCCTGCGCGCTGGGCCTGTTTTGTGAGCCGCGGTCGCTCTTCGTGTCAGGGTCGCGGAGGGCGGCCGGTGGGGCCGGGTCCCGGTCGTGCACCTCGACCTGCCACTGGCCGGTCGGCGCCAGCCCCATCACCAGCTCTATGGGCTCGTCGCCGTCCGTGTGCTGCACCGCGTTGGCGACCAGCTCGGCCGTCAGCAGCTCCGCGGCGTGGCGGTCCACGGGTGTGCCGGTGTCCGCGAGGGTGTTGCGGACCAGCGCGCGGGCCAGCGGAACGGCCACCGGGGTGTGGGGGAGGGCGAAACGCCAGGAGGCGATCGCGGAGGCGGAGGCGGGGTCGGGCACGGGCACGGCTCGGTCCAGTCGGTGTCGAAACCTCGCGGTCTTAGGGCAACGGTCTCGGGCAAACGGTGGGCGTCCTCCGTCCTTCGACCCTGGGGGCGCCTCCCCGAGGCCGGCCGGCCGGGGAAGGTATGAAGCGGACGATAGCGCCGTAAGAGGCTATGGACCACTCTTGATGTGACTTATTACCACTCACTTGACGAGGTGCGGCCTCTCCGGCGGTTCTCCTGCCCGTATTTATCGCGCACTCGTGACGATAGTCACAGTCGAGTGATAACTTCGGAGGGCAGGCACCAGCCGCCCGGCTCAAGGAGGCCCTGGCCCATGAGTCCGTTCACCGGCTCCGCGACCGGGACCAAGGAGTGGCGCCAGCTGCGCCTGACCCTCGACGCCGGCGTCGCGACCGTCACCCTCGCCCGCCCCGAAAAGCTCAACGCGCTCACCTTCGGCGCCTACGCCGATCTGCGCGACCTGCTCGCCGAACTGTCCCGCGAGGGCTCCGTACGGGCCCTGGTGCTGGGCGGGGAGGGCCGCGGCTTCTGCTCCGGCGGCGACGTCGACGACATCATCGGCGCCACCCTCGCCATGGACACCCGCCGGCTGCTCGACTTCAACCGTATGACCGGGCAGGTCGTACGCGCCCTGCGGGAGTGCCCCTTCCCCGTCGTGGCCGCGGTGCACGGGGCCGCGGCGGGCGCCGGCGCGGTGCTGGCCCTGGCCGCCGACTTCCGGGTCGCCGACCCGTCGGCGCGCTTCTCGTTCCTGTTCACCAAGGTCGGGCTGTCCGGCGGCGACATGGGCGCCGCGTATCTGCTGCCGCGCGTCGTGGGCTTCGGGCACGCCACCCGGCTGCTGATGCTCGGCGAGCCGGTGCGCGCGGCCGAGGCCGAGCGCATCGGGCTGATCAGCAAGCTGGTCGACGAGGGCCGGGCGGCGGCCGAGGCCGCGGCGCTGGCCCGCCGCCTCGCCGACGGGCCCGCGCTCGCCCTCGCACAGACGAAGGCGCTGCTCACGGCGGAGCTCGATATGCCGCTCGGCGCGTCGATCGAGATGGACGCGGCTACGCAGGCGCTGCTGATGAACAGCGCGGACTACGCCGAGTTCCACGCCGCGTTCACGGCTCGGCGCCCGCCCGACTGGCAGGGCCGATGACCCAGCCGCCCCGGCCAACTCGGCCGGCTCAGCTGCCCTGGCCGCCCGAGCGGGCCGAGCCGACGCCGCCGCCCGAGCTGGTTCAGCCGACTCCGTCGACCCAGCAGACTTCGTCGACCCAGCCGCCCCAGGGGGCGCAGCCGCCGCCTCAGCGGGCTCAGCCGACCCCGCCGCTCCCGCCGACCGAGGCCCCCGCCGGCCAGCCGCGCGCCCGGCCGCCGCAGGCCCCGCGGCC
>NZ_JBSFMM010000135.1:0-30606 GCF_053599555.1 Streptomyces sp. NPDC000941 | reverse complement strand
ACAGCGACACGCCATGGTGTCGGCGTGTCGCTGTCCCATACTCACCGCAAAGTCAGGGGCGGATCACCCCAGGGCGCGCCCGATGACGTAGACCGCCGGGGCGGCGGCGGCGAGCGGGAGGGCGACGCCCGCGGTCATATGGACGAAGCGGGACGGATAGTCGTAGCTGGCCACGCGCAGTCCGATCAGCGCGCACACCCCCGCCGCCAGGCCCAGCAGCACGGCGTTGGTGGTGCCGGTGTCGGTCACCCGGGTGGCAGCCAGGCCCGCGCCCGCGGACGCCGCCAGCGCCAGGACCGCGGAGGCCGCGCCCGGCAGCGGCAGGGCCCGTACGAGCGCCGCCACGGCGACGGCGGCGGCTCCCACCACGACGGCGTCCGAGGACTCGGCGACCGCGGCCAGGTGCCCGGCCGCGATCACGGTGACCGCGGTCGAGGCGACGGTCGCCGTCAGCCCGTACAGCCGCTCGTCCGGCGAGGCGTGGCTGCGCAGCTGGAGGATCAGCACCAGCAGCAGCCAGACGCCGATCGTGCCCATGAGGACCGTCGGGGCGTGGGCGCGCTCGGTGGTCAGCAGGCCGATGTCCGCGGCCAGGCCGCCCGCGAAGGCCAGCGCGATGCCCTGCCGGGCGGGCCACATGCCGTTGAGCCGGAACCAGCCGGCCGCGGTGACCGCCTGGAGCAGCGCCACGGCGACGGCGACGGCCGGCCGGGCCAGCGGCGCGGTGGCCGCGAGGAGGGCGGCGAGCACGGCGGTCAGGGCGGCGGGCGTCAGGCCCGGGGAGAGGATCATCGGGCGGCCCTCGGCGCGGGCCTGCTCGGCGGCGGTGAGCGGCTTGGCGGATGCGGCAGGCTCGGCGGGCTCGGGGGATTCGGCGGGCTTGGGGGCGGGCCCGGCCGGGGTCGAGGGCGACGGCACGGTTTGGGGCGGGGCCTGGGCCGGGGTGCGCGGGGCGTGCGTGGCTGCCGCGAACTGCATGGTGTCCGCCGTCGTGTGGCCGGCCTGGGCGTGCTGCCCCTGACCGTCCCAGGCGGCGGTGTACGGCTCTTGGTGGGCCTGCTGCCCTTGACCTGCCTGCTGCTGCCCCTGGTATGCCTGCTGGCCCTGCTGCCCCTGGTATCCCTGCGCCTGGTGCGGCTGGGTCCCCTGGTACGTCTGCTGCTGGTGGGCCTGGCCGCCCTGGTGGTACCCGTGCTGTGCGTACCCCTGCTGCCCGTACCCCTGCTCCGGGTACGCCTGCTGCTGCGGGTGCTGGTACCCCTGCTGGTACGCCTGCTGCCCGTCGTACCCCTGCTGCCCGTCGTAGCCCTGCCAGGCGGCGGGCTGCTGCCCATGGGGGTCGTACTGGCTCTGTGCGTCGTACTGCCCCTGCGGGGCGTAGGGCCCGTACGCGTCCTGCTGCGCCTGGCCCTCGTATCCCTCGTATCCCTCGTGAGCCTGGTACGGCGGCTCGGCCGACCCGTTCGGCCCATAAGGGTCGTACGGATGATTCCCGGGGTGCTGCGGCTGGTTGCTCATGACGTCGGGGTCACCCTCCTGCGAACGGCGGGAGCACCTCGACCGTGCCGCCCTCGGCCAGTTGGACCGTCTTGTGATCACGGGTGCCGACGGGGTGCCCGTCGACCAGGAACGAACAGCGCCCCAGCACCCGCGCGAACTCCGGCCGCGCGGTGTGCCGCTGCCGGGCCGCGGCCAGGGCCTCGGCGAGCGTCGCCGCGGCGTACGGCTCCTCGGCGGTGCCGGCGGCCGCCTTGGCCGCGGCCCAGTACCGGATGGTGCCGGCCGGCGGTCCCGCCGTGTTCTTCATCGCCATCGCGATCCCTCTCCCGTCATCTGCCGCCCCCCATGATGACGGGGTCCGGCGGCAGACCGGTAAATCCAGGGGCATGCCCAAAGACCCTCGCTTAGGGTTCCGGTGTGCTGGTCCGACTTATACGGGCGTACCTGAGGCCCTACACCCAATCGATTGCCTTGATCGTCGTGCTGCAACTGGTGCAGACACTGGCGACGCTCTATTTGCCGACCCTCAACGCCGACATCATCGACCACGGTGTCATCAAGGGTGACACCGGTTACATCTTGCAGGTCGGCGCCCTGATGATCGCCATCACGCTGGCGCAGATCGTCTGCTCCGTCGGCGCCGTCTACTACGGCGCCCGGACGGCGAGCGCACTCGGCCGCGATGTGCGCGCGGCCGTCTTCGACCGCGTGCAGTCCTTCTCGGCGCGTGAGGTGGGCCACTTCGGTGCGCCCTCCCTCATCACCCGTACCACCAACGACGTACAGCAGGTCCAGATGCTGGCCCTGATGTCGTTCACCTTGATGGTCTCGGCGCCGATCATGTGTGTGGGCGGCATCATCATGGCGCTCAACCAGGATGTGCCGCTCTCCGGGCTGCTGCTGCTCATCGTCCCGACCCTGGGCATCATCGTCTCGCTGATCGTCCGGCAGATGCGCCCGCTGTTCCGCGGCGTCCAGGAACGCATCGACACCGTCAACCGCGTGCTGCGCGAGCAGATCACCGGCATCCGGGTGATCCGGGCCTTCGTCCGCGACCAGCATGAGCGGGACCGCTTCACCGGGGCCAACACCGAGCTGCTCGACGTGTCGATGAAGGCCGGCCGGCTGATGTCGCTGATGTTCCCGGCCGTGATGATGGTGGTGAACCTCTCCAGCGTCGCGGTCGTCTGGTTCGGCGGGCACCGCATCGACAGCGGGGATATGCAGATCGGCGCGCTGACCGCGTTCCTCAGCTATCTGATGCAGATTCTGATGGCTGTGATGATGGCCACCTTCATGTTCATGATGGTGCCGCGGGCCGAGGTGTGCGCCGAGCGCATCCAGGAGGTGCTGGAGACCGAGACCAGCGTCGCCCCGCCCCTGAAGCCCGTCCCGCCGCTTGAGCGCCGGGGCCTGCTGGAGCTGCGGGGCGTGGAGTTCCGCTACCCGGGCGCCGAGGAGCCGGTGCTGCGCGAAGTCTCACTGGTCGCCAGGCCCGGTCGGACCACGGCCGTCATCGGCTCCACCGGAAGCGGCAAGTCCACCCTGCTGGGCCTGGTGCCCCGGCTGTTCGACGCGACCGACGGCAGTGTGCACCTCGACGGGGTCGACGTACGCGACATGGACCCGGTCCTGATGGCCGAGTCCATCGGCCTGGTGCCGCAGAAGCCGTACCTCTTCTCCGGCACCGTCGCTTCGAACCTGCGGTACGGAAAGCCGGACGCGACCGACGAGGAGCTGTGGCAGGCCCTGGAGATCGCCCAGGCCCGTGACTTCGTCGAGGGCATGGAGGGCGGGCTCGAGGCCCCCATCGCGCAGGGCGGCGGCAATGTGTCCGGCGGCCAGCGGCAGCGGCTGGCGATCGCCCGCGCGCTGGTCCGCCAGCCGGCCGTGTACCTCTTCGACGACTCCTTCTCGGCCCTGGACTACGCCACGGACGCGAGGCTGCGCGCCGCGCTGGCGGATGAGACGGAGGACGCGACGGTGGTCATCGTCGCCCAGCGGGTGTCCACCATCCGCGGCGCGGACCGGATCGTGGTCCTCGACGAGGGGCGGGTCGTCGGCACCGGCACCCACGCCGAACTGATGGAGAACAACCAGACCTACCGGGAGATCGTGCTCTCCCAGCTCACCGAGCAGGAGGCAGCGTGAGTGAGAAGAGCGCTCCCGCGTCCGGCGCCCCGGCAGCCAGTACCTCCGGCGTGCCGTTGTCCAAGGAACCGCCGCCCAGCACCGCCGCGCCCCGAAGAGGCCCCGCGCCCGCGGCCGGCCCCGGGCGCTTCATGGGCGGCCAGCCGACCGAGCGCTCCATGGACTTCAAGGGCTCCGGCCGCCGGCTGCTGGCGACGCTGCGGCCCGAGCGCGGGATGGCGCTGGCGGTGCTCGCGCTGTGCGCGGTCAGCGTCGGGCTTTCGGTGCTCGGCCCGAAGATCCTCGGCCAGGCCACGGACCTGATCTTCGCGGGCATCATCGGGCGGCAGCTGCCCGAGGATGTGAGCAAGGCGGAGGCGGTCGAGGGGCTGCGGCGCGAGGGCCAGGGCACGGTGGCCGACATGGTCGCGTCCATGGACGTGGTCCCCGGCCAGGGCATCGACTTCGGCGCGGTCGGGACCGTGCTGATGTGGGTGACCGCGATCTACGCCTTCTCCTCGCTGCTCAACCTCTTCCAGGCGCGTATCGCCACGGTCGTGGTGCAGCGCGCGGTCTTCCGGCTGCGCGAGGAGGTCGAACACAAGCTGGCCCGGCTGCCCCTGTCGTACTTCGACAAGCAGCAGCGCGGCGAGGTGCTGTCGCGGGCCACCAACGACATCGACAACATCCAGCAGACGCTTCAGCAGACCCTCAGCCAGCTGATGACCTCGCTGCTGACCATCGTGGGCGTGCTGGCCATGATGTTCTGGATCTCGCCGCTGCTGGCACTGGTCGCGCTGGTGACGGTGCCGATCTCGGTGGTCGTGGCGACGAAGGTGGGCAAGCGGGCGCAGCCGCAGTTCGTGCAGCAGTGGAAGACCACCGGCAAGCTCAACGCCCATATCGAGGAGATGTACACCGGCCACTCGCTGGTGAAGGTCTTCGGCCGGCAGAAGGAGTCCGCCGGGCTCTTCGGGGTGCAGAACGAGAAGCTGTACGAGGCGGGCTTCCGGGCCCAGTTCATCTCCGGGATCATCCAGCCCGCGATGATGTTCATCGGCAACCTCAACTATGTGCTGGTCGCCGTGGTCGGCGGGTTGCGGGTGGCCAGTGGGGCGCTGTCGATCGGCGACGTCCAGGCCTTCGTCCAGTACTCGCGCCAGTTCAGCCAGCCGCTCACCCAGGTCGCCTCGATGGCCAATCTGGTGCAGTCGGGTGTCGCCTCCGCCGAGCGGGTCTTCGAGCTGCTGGACGCCCACGAGCAGGAGCCGGACGCGGCCAAACCGGCGCGGCCGGAGCGGGTGCGCGGCCGGGTCGAGTTCGAGGACGTCTCCTTCCGCTACGACCCCGACAAGCCGCTGATCGAGGATCTGTCGCTGGCGGTGCGGCCGGGCCAGACGGTGGCCATCGTCGGCCCGACCGGCGCGGGCAAGACCACCCTGGTCAATCTGCTGATGCGGTTCTACGAGGTCAGCGGCGGGCGGATCACGCTGGACGGGGTGGACATCGCGGCCATGTCCCGGGAGGAGCTGCGCTCCAACATCGGCATGGTGCTCCAGGACACCTGGCTCTTCGGCGGGACGATCGCGGACAACATCGCGTACGGGGCGGAGGGCGCGTCCTTCGACAAGATCGTGGAAGCGGCCAAGGCCACGCATGTCGACCGCTTCGTACGGACCCTGCCGGACGGCTACGACACGGTGATCGACGACGAGGGCTCCAACATCAGCGTCGGTGAGAAGCAGCTGATCACGATCGCCCGGGCGTTCCTGGCGGAACCGGCGATCCTGGTCCTGGACGAGGCCACGAGCTCGGTCGACACCCGTACGGAGGTGCTGATCCAGCATGCGATGGCCTCCCTGCGGACCGGCCGCACCAGCTTTGTGATCGCCCACCGGCTGTCGACGATCCGCGACGCGGACGTGATCCTCGTGATGGAGTCGGGGCGGATCGTGGAGCAGGGCACGCATGAGTCGCTGCGGGATGCGGGCGGCGCCTATGCGCGGCTGTACGAGGCGCAGTTCGCGGAGCCGGTGGCCGAGGCGGAGTGAGCGGTGCCGGTGGCCGAGGCGGAGTGAGCGGTGCCCGTCCTCAGGCGTGGGTCGTCGCCCAGGCGGCGATCCGGCCCAGCAGGGCGGGGCCGGCCGCGTTCTCCGCGTGGCCGAAGCCCGGTTCGATCCACAGCTCTGTGGACGACGGATCCGCCGCGTCCGCGAGCGTCCGCGGATGGTCAAGCGGGAAGTAGGGGTCCTGGTCGCCGTGGACGATCAGCAGGGGCGTGGGGGCGATCAGCGGCGCGGCGGCGACCGGTGAGAGCGGTTCGGGGTCCCAGCCGCGAGAGTCGATACGGGTGTGCAGCCCGTAGCGCGAGACCAGGCGCCCGGCCGGCCGGGTGATCGCCCAGTGCACACGGCGCATCGGGGCGGTTCCCCGGTAGTACCAGCGGGCCGCCGCGCTCACCGCCACGGCGGCGTCGGTGTGCGCCGCTTCGCGCGCCCCTGCGCCCGCTTTTGCTTCAAGCGCCCCCGGAGCCTCCAGAGCCCCCGTGCCCGTTTTGCCGTCCGGCGCCCCCGCCCCGTACAGCGCCGCATGCCGCAGGACCACCGAGCCGCCCATCGAGAACCCGACCGTGGCGATCCGCCGGTGCCCGAGCCGCCGCGCCCAGCGCACCGCGGCGGCCAGGTCCAGGACCTCGCGGTCGCCGACCGTGGAGCGCCCGGCGGAGCGTCCGTGACCCCGGAAAGAGAAGGTGACCACGGCCGCATGGCGACCCAGCGCCGCCGCGGCGCGGCGCAGCGCGGGGCGCTCCAGAGCACCCGTGAAACCATGCGCGACCACGATGGCCGGACCAGGGTCCGTGCCCGTGCCCGACCCAGGTCCATAGGGCTCAAACGGCGCGTACGCGGCCTCGATCGCCACCCCGTCGTCCGTCCACAGCCTGGTCAGTCGCGCACGCTCCGTGATCAAGGAAATAGGAGGCGACGCGGATACAGCCTTAATCCCACGTGTCATGTGGGTTATTCTTCTGGGAAGAGGATCCGGGCAAAGCAGCCCCCGGGTCCTTTTGTGCTTTCAGGCGCGTTCCGCGCGTTTGAGCGCACACGCGCTCCAGGGCGCGGAGCCGCAGCCCGGCACGAAGTGGTGCTGAGTCGCGTAAAGCAGTACATACAAAGCAGTGCGCACGAAGTAGTGCGAGTCAGTCAGGTACGAAGCAGTAGCCGCATACTCCCCCAGGCAGGGCCTGGGAGGTGCCCCCTCTCGCAAGGGACCGAGGAGGAACCGACGTAATGGGCGAGCGAAGCGTGTACGACCATAGGACGACGTCCGGGGCGGGTGATCATCGATGAGCTCCCTCCTCCTGCTGACCAACGCGCTACAGCCCTCGACGGAGGTGCTTCCCGCGCTCGGGCTGCTGCTGCACGGCGTGCGGGTGGCCCCGGCCGAGGGACCGGCCCTGGTGGACACCCCCGGGGCCGATGTGATCCTCATCGACGGCCGCCGCGATCTGCCCCAGGTGCGCAGCCTGTGCCAGCTGCTGCGTTCCACCGGCCCTGGCTGTCCGCTGATCCTGGTGGTGACCGAGGGCGGCCTCGCCGCGGTCACCGCGGACTGGGGCATCGACGACGTTCTGCTCGACACCGCCGGCCCGGCCGAGGTCGAGGCGCGGCTGCGGCTGGCGATGGGCCGCCAGCAGATCACGACGGACGACAGCCCGATGGAGATCCGCAACGGCGATCTGTCGGTCGACGAGGCCACGTACAGCGCGAAGCTCAAGGGCCGTGTGCTGGATCTCACATTCAAGGAGTTCGAGCTCATCAAATACCTGGCGCAGCACCCCGGCCGGGTGTTCACCCGGGCACAGCTGCTCCAGGAGGTCTGGGGCTACGACTACTTCGGCGGCACCCGCACGGTCGATGTGCACGTACGGCGGCTGCGGGCCAAACTCGGCCCGGAACACGAGTCCTTGATCGGCACCGTGCGGAATGTGGGCTACCGTTTCGTCTCGCCCGAGAAGGGCGACCGAGGCGGCGAGGAAGCCAAGCTCAGGTCGGGCGCCGGGAGGGCGGCACACGAGCCGGCTCCGGCCGACGGGGCGCCGCGCGGGGAGAGCGTGGCGGAGAACGTGAAAGCCGGGGCCGCACGACCGGCCAACACTTAGCTGGACCCGCGTAGACTTCCGCGCGTGGCCAAGGTGACGCGGGATGATGTGGCAAGGCTGGCGGGGACTTCCACGGCGGTCGTCAGTTACGTCATCAATAACGGACCAAGGCCGGTCGCCCCGGCCACGCGCGAGCGGGTACTCGCCGCGATCAAGGAGCTCGGCTACCGGCCGGACCGGGTCGCGCAGGCGATGGCCAGCCGGCGGACCGACCTCATAGGGCTGATCGTGCCGGACGCCCGCCAGCCGTTCTTCGGCGAGATGGCACACGCCGTCGAACAGGCCGCCTCCGAGCGCGGAAAGATGGTGCTGGTCGGCAACTCCGACTACCTCGACGAGCGCGAGGTCCACTATCTGCGCGCCTTCCTGGGCATGCGGGTGTCCGGGCTGATCCTCATCAGCCAGGGCCTCAGCGAGAACGCCGCCGCCGAGATCGAGGCCTGGGACGCCCGCGTCGTGCTGCTGCACGAGCGCCCCGAGGCGATCGACGACGTGGCCGTGGTGCTGGACGACATCGGCGGCGCGCAGCTGGCCGTACGACACCTGCTGGAGCACGGGTACGAGTACGTGGCGTGCATCGGCGGCATCGAGATCACCCCGACCGTCGGCGACCCGGTCACCGACCACGTCGAGGGCTGGCGCCGGGCCATGCTGGAAGCCGGGCGGTCCACCGAGGGGCGGCTCTTCCAGGCCCCGTACAACCGGTACGACGCCTACAAGGTCGCCCTGGGGCTGCTGGCAGGCCCCGACCGGCCGCCGGCCGTCTTCTGCGCGACGGACGACCAGGCGATCGGCGTGCTGCGGGCGGCGCGTGAACTGCGCATCGAGGTGCCCGAAGAGCTGGCGGTCGCCGGCTTCGACGACGTCAAGGAGGCGGCGCTCACCGACCCGCCGATGACGACGGTCGCCTCCGACCGGCCCGCGATGGCGCGGGCGGCGGTCGACATGGTGCTGGACGACGCGGTGCGGTCCGCGTCCTCGCGGCGGGAGCGGGTGCGGCAGTTCCCGTCGGCGCTGGTGGTGCGGCGGTCCTGCGGCTGCGCGTAACGCGCGCGATGTGTCCGGGGGCTTCCTTATCTCGGGCATACCGACTTCTGTCGGGCTTCTCAGCGAGCACTCAGGAAGTTCTCATCTTCGCTGAGCACAGTCATATACATGACGGAGAACACGCCTCGCAGCGGCGATTACGAGCCCCCGCAGCACCCGTACGGCGCCTGGTCCGGCTATCCCGCGCCCGCACCCCATCCGGCGCCACCCGCGCACGCGCCCCAGGAACCCGTCACCACGCCCTCGGGGCTCACCGTATGGCCCGGGAGCGGCCCGGCGGCCGGTCCGCAGCCCGGCGGTGGCCGTCGCAGGCGGCGTCCCTCCAGGTCCGCGCTGCTGATCGCGGCGGTGGCGGCGGTCTCGGCGCTCGTGGGCGGCGGGACGGCGGCGCTGGTCACGGACGCGACCCAGAAGTCGGACAGCTCCACCACGACCACCGTCGTCAACGCCACCTCCAGCAAGGTCGGCGGGGTCAGCGCCGTCGCGACGGCGGTCAGCCCGAGCATCGTGGAGATCAGCGCCACCTCCAACAGCGGCCAGTCCACCGGCTCCGGCGTGATCATCACCAGCGGCGGCGAGATCATCACCAACAACCACGTCATCTCCGGCGCCGACACCATCAAGGTCACCTTCAGCGACGGCAGCAAGAAGAGCGCGACCGTGGTCGGCACGGACAAGAACAAGGACCTGGCCCTGATCAAGGTCGAGGGCGCCGCCGGGCTCAAGCCCGCCACGCTCGGCGACTCCAGCGGGGTCCGGGTCGGCGACCAGGTCGTGGCCATCGGCTCGCCCGAGGGGCTGACCGGCACGGTGACCAGCGGTATCGTCTCCGCGCTCGACCGCGATGTGACCGTCTCGACGGACGAGAGCCAGGGGCAGGGGCAGGGGCCGGGCGGCGGCAGCGGGGAGTGGCCGTTCGAGTTCGGCGGCGGCCGGTACAACGGCGACGTCGGCTCCTCGACCACCACCTACAAGGCCATCCAGACCGACGCCTCGCTCAACCCCGGCAACTCCGGCGGCGCGCTCATCAACATGAGCGGCCAGATCATCGGGATCAACTCCGCGATGTACTCGTCCGCCGCACAGCAGAGCTCCAGCAGCGCGGGCAGCATCGGCCTGGGCTTCTCCATCCCCGTCGACACCGTCAAGGCCGACCTCGACAATCTGCGCAACGGCGGCAGCGACAGCGGCGGCGGCACCAGTAACAGCTGAGCGGTGACAGCTGAGCGGTGCCGGCTGAGCGGTGACAGCTGAGCGGTGCCGGCCGCAGCAGCCGACCGGCCCGCCGCCTGGGATGATCAGGCCCGCGCCCGGCCGCCCGTGCGAGGCTGAAGGCAGCGGGCCCACCCGGGCCCACCGCCCCGCCATCGCCGCCTTCCGTCGGCGCGCCACGCCGACTCCGAGTGAGGAACACGAGTCATGAGCCCCGCCGAGCACGGCGACCAGCCCGCCCGCATCCTGATCGTCGACGACGAGCCGGCCGTCCGCGAGGCCCTGCAGCGCAGCCTCGCCTTCGAGGGCTATCTGACCGAGACGGCCCTGGACGGGCTCGACGCGCTGGAGAAGGTCGGCGCGTACGACCCCGAGCTGATCGTGCTCGATGTGCTGATGCCCCGGATGGACGGACTGACCGCCGCCCGGCGGCTGCGCGCCACCGGTGTGACCGTGCCGGTCCTGATGCTCACCGCGCGCGATACGGTCGGCGACCGGGTCACCGGGCTCGACGCGGGCGCCGACGACTACCTCGTCAAGCCGTTCGAACTGGACGAGCTGCTGGCCCGGATCCGGGCCCTGCTGCGCCGCAGCTCGTACGCGGCCACCGCGGGGGCCGTCGCGGACACCGGCGGCGACGAGCTGACCTTCGCCGATCTGCGGATGAACCTCGCCACCCGCGAGGTGAACCGCGGCGGGCGCCGGGTCGAGCTGACCCGCACCGAGTTCACGCTGCTGGAGATGTTCCTCGCCCATCCGCGCCAGGTCCTCACCCGCGAACAGATACTCAAGGCCGTCTGGGGCTTCGACTTCGAGCCCACGTCCAACTCGCTGGACGTGTACGTGATGTATCTGCGCCGCAAGACCGAGGCGGGCGGCGAGCACCGGCTGGTGCACACCGTGCGCGGCGTCGGCTATGTGCTGCGCACCGCCGAGGGCGGCAGGCCGTGACGAACCGCTTCCGCAGGCTGCCGCTCCGCTCGCGGCTGGCGCTGCTGACCGCGGTGGCGGTGGCGGTCGCGGTCGCGGTGGCGGCCTTCGCGTGCTGGTTCCTCACCCGCCAGGAGCTGACCAACGCGCTGGACCAGAAGCTGCGCGACAGCGTGTCCCCGGACCGTATCGAGCGCCTGATCGGCCTGCCCTGTTCCGCCAAGCCGCAGACCGACGACCGGCTGGGGCCCGACCCCGCGGGCCTGCAGTTCGTCCGGGAGAACGGCGACCGGTGCGTCATCGGCTCGACGGCGGTGAAGGTGACGGACGCGGACATAGCGGTCGCGGGCGGCCGGCAGCGGGAGGTCACGCGTGACGGCACGACCACCACCGGCCGGGCCGTCCGCGTCTACACCAAGGAGATGCTGGTCCGCACCGGCACCGGTCCCGGCACGCTGACCGTGTCCGTCTCCCGCCCCCTCGACGAGGTGACCGACCCCCTCGACACGCTGGCGCTGGTCATGCTCCTGGTCGCGGGCGTCGGGGTGCTCGGCGCCGGGGCCGCCGGGCTGTGGATCGCCAGGACCGGGCTCAAGCCCGTGGACCGGCTGACCGAGGCGGTCGAGCATGTGGCCCGTACGGAGGACCTGGCCGTACGCATCCCCGCCGAGGGCGACGACGAGATCGCCCGGCTCTCCCGCTCCTTCAACTCCATGACGGCCGCCCTCGCCTCCTCCCGCGAGCGGCAGCAGCAGCTGATCGCCGACGCCGGCCATGAGCTGCGTACGCCGCTCACCTCGCTCCGTACCAACATCGAACTGCTCGCGCGCAGCGAGGACACCGGCCGCCCGCTGCCGCCCGCCGACCGCAAGGCGCTGATGGCCAGCGTCAAGGCGCAGATGACCGAGCTGGCCGCGCTCATCGGCGACCTCCAGGAGCTGTCCCGGCCGGACGCGCTGCCCGGCACCGGGCCGCTTCAGGTGGTCGCGTTGCACGAGGTGGCGGCGGCCGCGCTGGAACGGGCGCGGCTGCGCGGCGCCGACCTCACGATCGACGCCTCGCTGGGGCCCTGGTACGTACGGGGGGAGGTGGCGGCGCTGGAGCGGACGCTGGTCAATCTGCTCGACAACGCGGTGAAGTTCAGCCCTTCGGGTGGTGTGGTGGAGGTCGTGCTCAAAGACGGCCAGTTCACGGTCCGCGACCATGGCCCCGGCATTCCCGACGACGAACTGCCGCATGTCTTCGAACGGTTCTGGCGCTCGCCGTCCGCCCGCTCCATGCCCGGCTCCGGCCTCGGCCTGTCCATCGTCGCCCGCACCGTCCAGCAGTCCGGCGGCCAGGTGGGGCTCCAGCCCGCGCCGGGCGGCGGGACGCTGGCCTGGCTCCGGCTCCCGGGCGCCCCCACGCCGCCACCGGACCTCGACTGACACCCGCGCCCCGCCCCGCTCAGCTTCCCGCGAGCGGGGCGGGGAACTCGCCTGTGTCCATGACGTCCGCGCCGTTCTGCGACCCGTACAGCCGCGCGTACGCCCCGCCCAGGGCCAGCAGTTCGCGGTGCGTCCCGGTCTCCACCACCCGCCCGTGGTCGAGGACGAGGATCCGGTCGGCGTCCGGCGCCAGGTTCAGATCGTGCGTGATCATGATCGTCGTACGGCCGGACATCAGCCGCCTCAGCGGCCTGACCACCCGCCGCGCGGACAGCGCGTCGAGCCCGGTGGTGGGCTCGTCCAGGACCAGGACGGGCGCGTTCCGCAGCATCGCGCGGGCGATGGCCACGCGCTGCAGCTGGCCGCCGGACAGCTGCGCGGTGTGCGGGTCGATCGGGGTGTCGTAGCCCTCGGGGAGGGCGGTGATGAACTCGTGGGCCGCCGCGTCCCGGGCCGCCTGGACGATCTCGTGGTCCGTGGCCCCCGGCCGGCCGCAGGCGATGTTCTCGCGGATGGTGTCGTGCAGGATGAGCGTTTCCTGCGGCAGGAGGGTGACGTTCTCGCGCAGGAAGGCCAGCGGCATGGCGTGCAGCGGCACCCCGTCCAGGCGTACGGAGCCCTCGGCCGGGTCGTAGAAGCGCAGCAGCAGCTTGGAGACCGTCGATTTGCCCGCCCCGCTCTCGCCGGTGATCAGCACGAACTCCCCGGGCCCGGCCGTGAGCGAGACCTGGGCCAGGGTGCGCTTCTGGGCGCCCGGGTAGCGGAAGCCGACCCGGGCGAACTCCACCGTGCCGTGCACCCGCCAGGGCGCGACGCCCGCCCCCGGCGGCGGGTCGGCGACGGCGGGTTCGGCGTCGAGGATGTCCAGCAGCCGCTCGGCGCCCGCGGTCGCGGCGGTGAGGGTGAGGCCGAGCTGCCCGAGGTTGCGGATCGGCGGGTAGAGGTAGCCGAGGAAGGCCGCGAAGGCCAGGAGCTGGCCAATGGTCATCCGGTCCTGGGAGATCTCCCAGGCGCCGAGCCCGATGACGGCGAGGACGCACAGCGTCTCGATGACCTCGACCAGCTGCTCGTACAGCTCGCTCATCCGCGCCCCGGTCACCGACGCGCGCATCCAGGCGCGCGCCTCGCGGCGCAGCCGCTTCTCCTCGGCGGCCTTCCGGTTGTAGGCCTGGGTGAGCACGATGTTGCCCAGCGACTCCTCGACCACCGAGGTGATCGCGCCGTCGGCGACCCGCTCCTCCCGCGCGACGGCCTTGATCCGGCCCGAGAAGCGCCGGGCGGCCAGCCAGAACAGCGGCGCCAGTACGAAGGTGGCCAGCGCCAGGTCCCAGCGCAGCCAGAAGGCGGCGGTGGCGAAGAAGACCATGCTGAACAGGGCGGATACGGTGCCCACGACGCCGGAGACCACCATCTGCTCGATGGCCTCGACGTCCCCGGTGAGACGCTCGACCAGGTCGCCCTGGCGGTGGCGCTGGAAGAAGTGCGGCGGCAGGTCCTGGACATGGCCGAAGACGCGGGCGCGCAGGCGCAGCACGAAGCGCTCGGCGGTCCACACCGCGAGCGAGTTGCCCGTGTACCCGATCGCCGCGCCCAGGACCGCCACGGCGAACCACTGCCCGGCGGGGGACCAGAACGCGCTGAGCGAGCCCTCCTGGAGGGCGTGGTCCGTCAGATCGGAGAACAGCAGGATCGCGGCCGTCTCGGCGAGCGCGGCGGCGACCACACAGACGCAGATCAGCACCAGCCAGCGGCGGTCGCCCCGGGTCAGCGGCCAGAAGCGGCGGAAGGCCAGGCGCGCGGGCAGTTGCGGGGTGGGCTGTTTCTCCTCGGCGTCGTCGTAGGCGTCGTATTCGGGGCGCCGGTGGCGGCCGCGGCCGGGGGCGGGGGCGGGCCCGGTTCTGATCGCCCGCAACCGCATCGTCGGCTGGTCGTCGTGGCCTGTGCGCACTGTCGAGCTCACTGTCTCTCCCGTTCCTGCTCTCCCGTTCCTGGCCCTGACATGGCCGAGGCGGGCCCGCGGCACTGTGCCGCGGGCCCGCCTCCGGTGTGTGGGTCAGCCGCCGATCGGGCGACGGTGCTGGGGCTTCTTGTGCTTCTTCGGCGCGGGCTTGCGGGCGGGCTTGACCGGAACGACCTTGCGGATGCTCATGGGATTTCCTTTCGGTTTTCCTTTTCTGGTGTCTCGCCGTTCGGCTTCGACACGGAAAAAGTTAGGAGGGATATCCGTGAGCGAGATCGGAGGAGCCTGTGCATCAGCCAAGACCCGCATGAATGAATTCTCAGACGATTCCCGGAACCGCGGGCGCGGCGGCCGCGTCCCGGCCGCGTCCCGGCTGTGCTGCTCAGCCGCCCGAGTGCCGGCCAGCGCCCACGGACAGCCCCGAGCCCGTCAGATCCGCCCGGATGCCGTCGCGCTCGACGGTGATGTTCCGCAGCCGCAGGCCCTTGACCTGTTTCGGCAGCTGGAAGGAGAACGCGACCCGCTCCGTCAGATCCTGGGCCCGCAGCCGCACCAGGGCCCGGGCCAGTACGGGGTCGACGCCGACCTGCTCCAGCGTCTCGGGGCGGTCGGCGACCAGGTCCACGAGGTTGGCGCGCGTCAGCCGGTCCGTGAAGCCCGGCCGCCCGGTGATCCGGCTCAGCCGCTTGTCGTCCCACAGCGCCTGTTCCGCGGTCTCGGGCGCGACGCCGAGCTGCCGCGCCACGGACGGCACCGCGAGCAGCGCCCGCGTCTTCTTCTTGTCGCGGCTGATGCGTTCGGCGGCCTCCGGGTGCAGCCGCAGCCGGGCGGGCCGCCCGGGCCGGTAGGTGGCGATGCCGGGGACGTCGAGCCGCATATCGCTGACGCTGGTGGCGACCCCGCGGTCGCCGTCCCGCCGTATATGCGCCACGGCGTGGATACGCGCCTGCCGCCCGGCCACCGGCAACACGCCCTCCGCGCGTACGGATTCGCGGTTGAGCACCCGGAATGTCACCTGCGAGGCGCCCAGTTCGCGGTTCAGATCGTCGAAGGCCAGCAGTACGTCCCCGTCCACCTGGGCCGCCTTGGCCCCGTCGAGGGGCAGCGGCAGATCTCCGAACAGACGTATGCCCGTGGCCTCGGCCCGTACCCGGGCGAGCGTCACCCGGCCGGCCGCCACGTCGGGGACGGTGACGTCCGCCCCGTCCAGGTGCTTGCCCAGCACCTGGGTGAGAAACGGAAACCCGTGGATGTTCACCTTGGGCGCCGCCGCGAGACCGAGCTTGTGCTGCAGCGTCCGCTCCGCCCGCTTCTCGGCGTACATCACGGCGCAGCGGTCCGCGAGCACCAGCAGCATGGCGCCCAGCAGAATCCCGATGGCCACCTTGGTGGTGCGCGGGATACGGGCGAGCCCCCGGTGAACCTTGCGCTCCGGATCCGGGTTGACGCTTTGGGGAGAGCCGACGCTTTGGGGAGAGTCGACGTTTTGGGGAGAGTCGATGCTTTGGGGAGATCGGCGGGACAGGGGCAGGAACATGCGCACGGGGGATCGCATCGCTCCATCCCAACACGCCCGCCCGGCCCGGAGGCAAGCGCTGACGGAGGTTCGTGGCGAACAGCACGGCTCTTAGAGTGAGCCTCGTGCTCTACGGCAGAACGGCGGAAATCAGCGCGCTCGACCAGGTGATCGCGCGGGCTCGCGACGGCTCGGGCGGTGCGGTGGTGTTGCGGGGCGAGGCGGGCGCGGGCAAGACCGCCCTGCTCGAAGCGGCGACCGCGCGAGGCGGCTGCGGCTCGATGCGCGTGCTGCGGACCACCGGCGTCGAGCCCGAGTCCGACCTGGCGTTCGCGGCGCTGCACCAGGTGCTGTGGCCGGTGACGGGCTCACTCGACGCGCTGCCTGAACCGCAGTGCGACGCCGTGCGCGCGGCCCTGGGACTTGCCGCGGGCGGTGACGGCGATCGGTATCTGCTGGGCGCCGGCGTGCTCTCGCTGCTGGCCGAGGCCTCCGCGCCGGAGGGGCTGATCTGCGTGGTCGACGACTTCCAGTGGGTCGACCCGGCCTCGGCCGACGCGCTGCTGTTCGCCGCCAGGCGGCTGGGGACGGAACGGATCGCGATGCTGTTCGCCGTGCGCGGGGACGCTCCGGTCAGGGGTGTGCCGCTGACGGTGGACGTGCCCGGCCTGCCCAGGGCCGCGGCGGTCGAGATGCTGGCGTCCCGCCACGGTGTGCCGCCCGGAGTGGCCCAGGAAATCGCCACGCTGACCCGCGCGAACCCGCTCGCCCTGGGCGAGATCGCCGCCCGCCTGACACCCGCGCAGCTCGCCGGCCGCGAACCGCTGCCCGATCCGCTTCCCGGCGGCGCCCGGCTCTTCGGCGAGCAGGTGGCGGTGTTGTCCGCCGCCGCCCGGCTGCTCGCCCTGGTCGCCGCTGTGGCGGCCGACCTCGGCCTGGTGCTGCGCGCCACCGACCAGCTGACCGCCGACCGGACGGGGGCAGGGGCAGGCGCAGGGGCTGAGGCTGGGGCTGGGCGGATGGCGCTGGCAGAGCTGGAGGAGTCCGGGCTGGCCGGGCTCTCGGGCACGCGCGTGCACTTTCGCCATCCACTCGTCAGGTCGGCGGTGCATGAGGCGGCCACCCCCGCCGACGTCCGCCGGGTGCATGCCATGCTCGCGGAGCTGACCGAGGGGGACAGCCGCGCCTGGCACCTGGCCGGAGCCGCCATGGGCCAGGACGAGCGGGTCGCCGCCGAACTGGTGGCCGCCGCGGAGCGGGCGCGGGACCGCGGGGGCTACGGCGCCGCCGCCACCGCCCTGGCCAGGGCCGCCGAGCTGACTCCCGAGCCGCGCGCCCGTGCCGCCCGGCTGAAGGACGCCGCCGTCGCGGCCTGGCTCGGCGGCCGCCCGGGGCAGGCGGAGTCGCTGCTGGCCGAGGCCCGCGACCTGGCCGGCGGGGACGCCGACCTCGCGATGCGGATCGCCCAGCTCCGCGGCCGGTTCGAGCTGAACTCCGGCAACGCCGCCGAGGCCGTACGGATCCTGGCGGCGGGCGACAGCCTCGACATGCTGGCCGATGCGGCGGAGGCGGCCTCGTATGTCGGCGACACGGCGGCCCTCGTCGAGCTGGGCCGGAGGGCGGCGGCGCACCCCGAGGGGTTTCTGCGGGACACGGTGGCCGGGATCGGCCTGGTGCTGGACGGCGACGAGACCGGTCCTGGTCTGCTGCGGCGGGCGCTGGCGCGGGCCGGCGAGCTGAGGCACGCGTCGGAGTACCTGTGGGCGACGGCCGCGGCCAGCTGGCTGGGCGAGTCGGACGTGGCGACCGAGATGGTCGACCGGGCCGGACGGGTGGCCAGGGTGTCGGGGATGACCGGGCAACTGCCGGTCGTGCTGGAGTTCGTGGCGACGGCCGAGCGCATCGCCGGGCGGCTGGCGAACAGCCGGGCCGTCTCCGAGGAGGGCCTGGAACTGGCCCGCGAGGCCGGGTACCGGAACACGATGGCCGCGCACCTGGCCAACCTGGCGGTGCTGGCGGCCCTGCGCGGCGACGAGGAGGACTGCGCACGGCAGGCCCGTGAAGCGCTGGCCATCGCCGTACCGCATCGGGTGGGCCTGCGGGCGGGGGTCGCCGCCTACGCGTCGGCGATGCTCGACCTGTGCCTGGGACGCCACGCGGCGGCGCATGACCGTTTCACGGCCATCGCCGCGGCGGGACCGGGCGCCGGGCATCCCACCGTGGTCTGGCGGATGGCGCCGGATCGCGTCGAGGCCGCCGTGGGCGCGGGCGAAGACGCGGCCGCGCGGGCGGCGCTTGAGGCGTACGAGCAGTGGTCGGCGCACGCCGCCACGCCCGAGTCGCACGCCCTGCTGGCCCGCTGCCGGGGCCTGGTCGGGGCGTCCGAGGCAGCGTCCGAGACGTCGTCCGAGGCAGCGTCCGAGGAGGCGTCCGAGGAGGCGTTCGGCGAGGCGCTGCGGCTGCACACCAACCCGTTCGAGGCGGCCAGGACGGCCCTGCTGCTGGGTGAGCGGCTGCGCCGCGCGCAGCGGCCCGGCGAGGCGCGGGCGCTGCTGCGGATGGCGTGGGAGACGTTCGAGCGGGCGGGCGCGCGGCCGTGGGCGAGGCGCGCCCAGGGTGAGCTGCGGGCGGCGGGGGAGAGCGGACAGGCTCCGCCCTCCGCCGTTCTCGACGCGCTGACCCCGCAGGAGCTGCGCATCGCAGGACTGGTCGCCGACGGGTTGTCGAGCAGGCAGATCGCCGCCCAGCTCTTCCTGAGCCCGCGCACCGTCGAGTACCACCTGTACAAGATCTATCCGAAGCTGGGCATCGGCTCCCGTACGGAGCTGGCGCGACTAGTAGTTCTACAGAAGGCGCCCGTGGCGGAAGCGGACATGCTCTGAGGCATGCGAGAAATAAACATCTGGAGTGAGGAGTTCGGTGCCGCGACGGATACGCCGATCCTGTTGATCATGGGGTCGATGTCGCAGGGCGTCCTGTGGCCGGACGAGTTCGTCGGCCGCCTTGCCGCCGGAGGCCGTCGGGTGATCCGGTACGACCACCGTGACACCGGTATGTCGGACACCGTCGACTTCGCGGCGGAGCCGTACACCTGGGACGACATCAAGAACGACGTGTACCGCGTAATGGACGCCCACGGCCTGGAGAGCGCCCATCTGGTCTGCCACTCGGCGGGCGGGCTGCTCGGCCAGTTCGTCGCGGTGGAGCGGCCGGAGCGGGTGCGCTCGCTGACGGTCATCGGCTCCTCGCCGCTCGGCGGCGGCGAGGGCCAGGTGATCGTACGGGCCCTGATGGGGCAGCCGCAGCCCGAGGGAAGCCTGCCCGAGCCGGCGCCGGAGTTCACGGCCTTCTACCGCGCGCTGATCGCCGCCCCGCCGCCGGAGGACCGGCGCGCCCGGATCGACGGCATGATCGCCGAGCAGCGGGTGCTGCACGGCACCGGGCTGCCGTTCGACGAGGACGCGGCGCGCCGGCTGCAGGAACGGATCTACGACCGGGCCCGCGACCTGTCGGCGGTGGCCAACCACCGGCTGGCCGCGATGGCCAAGCCGGAATTCGAGCCGGTGGACGTGTTGCACCAGGTGAAGGCGCCGACACTGGTCATCGAGGGCAGCCACGAGCCGGCCAAGCCGGGCCACAGCGCGATCATCGCCGAGCGGCTCCCGGGGGCACGGCTGATGATCGTGGCGGGCATGGGCCACACGCTGCCGCCGGAGGTGCACGAGGAGCTGGCCGCCGCCGTCCTCGCGCATACGGCCGGGTGACGTCTGCAGGGGCCCGGTCAGGTCCGGGCCTGCATCAATCCGGGCCCGCGTCGTCGGGGGTGCCGTTCGCCAACTCCGCCAGCACGCCGAGCGCGTGGGCGAGGGTGTCCGTGGGCGGTGAGGAGAGCGCGAGCCGTACGGCGTTGGGCGCGTGGCCCGGACCGACGGCGAACGCCCCGGCCGGCGTGACCGAGATGCCCCGCCGGGCGGCGGCGGCCACAAAGGTCTCGGCCCGCCAGGGTTCCGGCAGTTCCCACCAGCAGTGATAGGCGCATGGATCGGCGCGCACACTGAATCCGGCCAGCCGTTCGGCGGCGATCCGCTGCCGGACGGCCGCGTCATGGCGCTTGGTCCGCTCGATCTCGGCGGCGGTGCCGTCGGACATCCACTGCGTCGCCGCGTCGAGTGCGAAGCGGGATGCCATCCACGTTCCCGAGCGGAGGGCGGTGGCGACCTTGGCCGTGAGCCGCGCGGGCGCCACCAGGAAACCCAGCGTGAGCCCCGGGGCCAGCCGCTTGGACAGGCTGTCGACCATGATGGCGCGTTCGGGCGCGAGAGCGGCCAGGGGCGGCTGATCGGGGCGCAGGAAGCCGTAGATGCCGTCCTCGATCGCGTACATGTCCCTCTGGTCCAGTATCGCCGCGAGTTCGGTGCGCCGTTCGTCGGTCATGGTGATGCCCAGCGGGTTGTGCAATGTCGGCTGCAGATAGATCGCGCGCAGCGGGGGCGCGGCGGCGAGTGCGGCCGGGAGCAGCCCGGCGTCGTCCATCGCCAGCGGGACCAGCGTGACGCCGAGACGTGCCGCGATGCCCTTGACCAGCGGGTAGGTGAGCGTCTCGACACCGAGGCGCTCACCGGGCGGTACGAGGGCGGCGATGGCGGCGGCGATCGCCTGTCTGCCGCTTCCGGCGAAGAGCAGCTGCCGCGGCTCCGGTTCCCAGCCGGTACGGCTCAGCAGCGACGCGGCCGCCCGGCGGGCGCTCGGGCTGCCGGCCGCCGTCATCGGCCGCAGGGAGGCGGCCAGTTGGTCGGGGCGCAGGCGTTCGCGTCACCTGTGTCGAACCCGGGATGTGCGGCGGAACCGAGTTCTCCACCGTGCGGTTCCAGGGCGACCAGGGGAAGGCCGACGCCGTCTACGCCGGTATGCGGCCACTCGGCGCCGACGACATCGCCGAGTCCGTGCACTGGGCGGCCTCGCAGCCGGCGCACGTCAACATCAACACCATCGAGCTGATGCCTGTAGCCCAGAGCTTCGCGCCGTTCCAGGTGCACCGACGGGACGGTGCGAAAGCCTGAGGACCTGAGCGGGCAGGCCGAGTAGCGTGTCGCCATGGCCCGTTCCCGCAGCACCCGGCGGCTCGTCGTCGGCGACGACACCTATCTGTGGTCGGTGGGCCACGTCCACAAGGGCGGCAAGCAGCCGGACTTCACGACCTGCCTGGAGACCTTGTCCCTCCGCCTGGACGGCAGCAGCGGCCGCCTGCTGCTCACCTTCCACCAGCCCCCGGCCATCGGCCCCACGAGCACGATCGGCGACCGCGACCGCGGCTGGCTGAACCTCCATGAGCCGGGCGTGGCCCGCGCCTTCCTCGATGCGGCCCTCGCCCAGGGCTGGCAGCCCGGCACGAAGTCGGGACAGGAGATCGACGGCTGGACCCTCTTCCCCGAGGCGCTGCGCGCCCGCCGCGCCCAAAGCGACGGTGAGGCGGGCGCCCCGGCTTCCTGAGCCGTACTCGGCTGCCCGCCTGCCCTGCGTCCGCGCCCGCCGCAGGAAAAGTGATGGTGGGGCGGGCTTTCAGAGGTGAGGATGCCGCCATGAAGAAGAAGCGGCTCACGCACATACCGGCCCCGGAGGGCGTCGCTCCGGGGGCGGGTTACACCAACGTCGTCATGGGCTCCGGCCGTATGGTCGCGGTGTCCGGACAGATCGCGCTCGACGCGCAGGGCGAGCTCGTCGGCGCGGGCGATCCCGCCGCGCAGGCCCGGCAGGTCTTCGAGAACCTGCGCCGCTGCCTGGCAGCGGCGGGCGCGACCTTCGACGACGTCATCAAGCTCACCTACTTCGTCACCGACGTGGCCCACCTGCCCGCGGTCCGGTCCGTACGCGACGAGTACGTGGACATGACCCACCCGCCCGCCAGCACGGCCGTCCAGGTCGCGGCGCTGTTCCGGCCCGAACTGGTGCTGGAGGTCGAGGCCTTCGCGCTCGTGGACGAGCCGCCGGCCGGGGCCGTTTCGTCCTGAACGCCGACGGGGCGGCGTACGCCGACGTGGTGTCGGGGTACGCCGTCCTTCTGGCGGGATGCGGTTCGGGTGGTTACTTCGGGTCGCGGTTGAAGACTGCCTTGGACCAGCGGTAGCCGAGGACTGTCAGGCCGAGGCACCAGGCGATGCTGATCCACCAGTTGTTGCCGATGTCGGTGCCGAGGAGCAGTCCGCGGATGGTCTCGATGGTCGGGGTGAAGGGCTGGTATTCGGCGATGGGCTGGAACCAGCCGGGCATGGCGTCGACCGGGACGAAGGTGCTGGAGATCAGCGGCAGGAAGATCAGCGGCATGGCGTTGTTGCTGGCGGCCTCGGCGCTGGGGCTGACCATGCCCATCCCGACCGCGATCCAGGTCAGTGCCAGGGCGAAGAGCGCGAGGAGTCCGAAGGCGGCGATCCATTCCAGGGCGGTGGCGTCGGTGGAGCGGAAGCCGATGGCCACGCCGACGGCGCCGACGAGGGCGACGCTGATGATGGCCTGCAGCACGCTGCCGATGACGTGTCCGATGAGGATGGAGCCGCGGTGGATGTTCATGGTGCGGAAGCGGGCGATGATGCCCTCGGTCATATCCATGGAGACAGAGACCGCAGTGCCGATGGTGGTGCTGCCGATGGTCATCAACAGCAGGCCCGGGACGAGGTAGGCGATGTAGTCGGAGCGATCGCCGCCGCTGATGCCCGCGCTCATGGTGTCGCCGAAGATGTAGACGAACAGCAGGAGCAGCATGACCGGGGTGAGCAGCAGGTTCAGGGTCAGCGACGGGTAGCGGCGCGCGTGCAGGAGGTTGCGGCGCAGCATGATGGTGGAGTCGCGGACGGTGAGGGCGAGGGAGCTCATCGGGCGTTCTCCTTGGGCTGGTTGGGGACGTCGGCGCTGTCAGTGAGGGCGAAGAAGACGTCGTCGAGGTCGGGGGTGTGGACGGTGAGTTCGTCTGCTTCGATGCCGGCGGTGTCGAGCCAGTCGAGGATGGAGCGCAGTTCGCGTTGGCTGCCGTCGCTGGGGATCTGCAGCGCCAGGGCCTCGTCGTCGCGGGTGGCCTCGCGCAGTGTGGTGGCGGCGTTCTGGTAGGCGGCCGGGTCGGTGAAGCGGAGTTGTATGTGTCCGCCGGGGATCAGTCGCTTCAGTTCGTCGGCGGTGCCTTCGGCGGCGATTTTGCCGTTGTTGAGCAGGGCGATGCGGTCGGCGAGTTCGTCGGCTTCGTCGAGGTATTGGGTGGTGAGGAAGACGGTGACGCCGCCGGTGACGAGTTCGCGGATGATCTGCCACATGTTGTGCCGTGAGCGTGGGTCGAGGCCGGTGGTGGGTTCGTCGAGGAAGATGATGCGCGGGTTGCCGACCAGGGTCATGGCGATGTCGAGGCGGCGTTTCATGCCGCCGGAGTAGGTGGAGGCGGGCTTTCTCGCGGCGTCGGTGAGGTCGAAGCGCTCCAGCAACTCGGCCGTGACGCGTCGTCCTTCGTGTTTGGAGAGGTGGTGCAGGTCGGCCATGAGGAGCATGTTCTCCTCGCCGGTGATCAGCCCGTCGACGGCGGAGAACTGCCCGGTGACCCCGATCGCGGCACGCACCCCGTCCGGTGAGGTGGCGATGTCGTGGCCCGCGACCTGGGCCTGGCCGCCGTCGGCGCTGATGAGCGTGGACAGGATCTTCACGGCGGTGGTCTTGCCGGCGCCGTTCGGGCCGAGCAGCGCGAACACCGAGCCGGCCGGGATGTGCAGATCGATGCCGTCGAGGACGGTCTTGTCGCCGTACGACTTGCGCAGGCCGACGGTGGAGATGGCGGCCGGCGGCTGCGTACCGTCGCCGCGCTTGGACGTGGGCATGACAGAAGAAGGCATAGGTCCCTCCCATGAGAAGGATGAAGTGGGTGGGGGTGGGGGTGTGAGTGTGGTTCTGCTGGGGTCAGGCCTGGGCGCGGCGGATGTCGATGTTGCCGTGGCGGGTACGGGCGCGGACCTCGACGGTGTCCTGGGTGTTTTCGGGGCTTTCGGAGGTGGTGAGGGTGTTGCGGACCTGGCCGGAGCCGGAGTTGGCGTCGAGCCAGGCGGCGGTGCCCTGGCGGATGCCGACCTCGATGGAGCCGTAGGAGGTTTCCAGCTGGACGGTGCCGCGGGCGACTTCGGCAACGCGCAGGGTGCCGTGGGCGGTGGTGGCGGTCACCGAGCTCTCGGCGCGGTCGATGCTGATGTCGCCGTGGGAGCCGCTGACCCGCAGGTCGCCGGTTGCGGCGCCGATGGTGGTGGTGCCGTGGGAGTTCTTCAGGACGGCGGAGCCGTCGATGGTGCCGACGCGCAGGCTGCCGGAGCTGGTGGTGATCTCGGCGGTGCCCTGGATGCGGTCCACGGTGATCGAGCCGTGGGAGGCGGTCAGCTGGAGCGGGCCGGTGGCTCCGAGGCGGACGTCGCCGGCCGAGGTCTTGACCCGGACCTCGCCGAGTTGGCCGTCGCCGAACACCTGGGTCCAGGCGCCGGTCATGTCGACGCGGGAGCCGGTGGGCAGTTCGACGGTGACGTCGACGATGCCGGGGCGGCGGAGCGTGTTGCGTGCCTTGGGGGTCCGGAGGGTCAGGGTGCCGCTGGCGTAGGTGATCTGGGCCTGTTCGGCGGCCCGTACGTCCCGGTCCTGCTTGGGGTCGCGGGGCCGGACCTCGACGACGGTCTCGGGGCGGTCGGCGGCGATGAACTGGATGGAACCGGCCTCCACGTGGGCGGTGACGGAGATCGCGTCGGGAGTGTCGAAAGAAGGCATGGCTGTACCGTCCTCTTGAGTCCTGGGGGCGTCCTCGCAGGTGGGACGCGGTGTGGATGAAGTGGCGTGAGTGAGGTGGTGCGGGTGCGGGCAGGGTGTGGTCAGCGCACCCAGCCGGTGAAGCTCTGTCCGAGGCTCTGGGGCTTCTGTGCCGTACGTGGTGCGGTGCCGCCCTCGACCGCGGCTGAGACGGCGCGTACGAGCCAGGCGTTGACCGACAGGCCCTCGCGGGTGGCTGCTTCCTCGGCGCGGGTCTTGAGGTGGGCGGGCAGGCGCAGGTTGACGCGGGCGGTGCCGCCCTCGTCGCCCTCGGCGGGGGCCGGGGGCCTGAGGGGTTCGACGGGCGCGGCCGGCTCCATCGGGGTGCCGCTGTCGGTGGGCGGTGGTGTCACGACGAAGTCGGGGTCGAGTCCGCGCAGCCGTAGGTCGACGGAGCCGGGGGCGAGTTCGCGGGTGATCTCGTCCATCGCGGCGGAGAGCACGTTGAGCATGGTCAGCCGGGTTGCCGACTCCAGGGGAGCGGTGAGCCGTTCGGCCAGCTCGCGGGCGTCGTCCCCGCCGGCTTCGGCGGCCACCGCGAGTTCACGGCGGAGGTTGTCGACATACGGGGTGAGGTCCATGACGTCATCATGGCATCACTATGGCGCCATGTGCAAGCCCTGGCGGCGCCCCATGAGGGTGAACTCAACGATGGCCGCACTGACCTGCGAAAACATGCAGGAGTCGGCCTGGGTCATCGTGGCGCCACGCGTGCTCGCACCCATTTAGAAGCCTGGAATGGCGCCGGATGGCACCGCGCGACACCAAGTGGTGCCAGGTGATGCCTGATGGCGCCAAGCCGCGCCATCCGATGCCACGTGACGCCACGTGATGCCATCGAAGGCCTAGGCGGCCGCTCGCCAGCCCAGTGCCGGGCCCAGCCTGGTGGCGATGTCGGTGAGGATCTGGACGTAGTCCTCGTGCTCAAAGGTGAACGGCAGCGCGAACGCGACCTCGTCGATCTCCCGGAAGGCGGCGTGGGCGTAGAGCCGTTCGGCGATCTCGCTGGACGTTCCAACGAGGTCCGGCGCGAACATCAGGCGGCCCGGCCCCTGCGGGGTGGCCGTACGAGGCATGCGCTCACGGGCGTACGCCTCGTACTTGGCCCGCTGCTCCGGCGTGGCGCTGTCGGTCGGGATCACGACCAGCCCCTGGGAGACGCGGGCGCGGTCGCCGTCGGGGTGGTGGGCGCGGAAGGTCCGGATGTGCGAGAGCTGGATCTCGGCGAAATCCTCGGGCTCCCCCGACCCCTCCGCCTTGACGACGCTGCTGGTCAGGAAGTTCATCCCGTGCTCACCGGCCCACTGAGCCGACCGCAGACTGCCGCCGCCGTACCAGAGGCGACGGCCCAGGCCGGGGGAGTGCGGCTGGACGCGATCAGAAAAGGACTCAAAGCCCTCGGTGCCGCTGAAGTCGGTGGCCGGTTCGCCCCGTACGAGGTCCAGCAGCCGCCGTACGCGCTCGAAGCTGAAGTCCTCGGCGTCGGCGGTGTCGGGGTAGAGCGCGTCCTTGACCCGCTCGTAGTGCATCGGCGGGCCGACGCTGATCCCCGGGTTGAGGCGGCCGCCGGACAGGATGTCGACCGTCGCCAGGTCCTCGGCGAGGCGCAGCGGATTCTCCCAGCCCAGCGGGATGACCGCTGTGCCCAGCTCGATGCGGCTGGTGCGCTGCGAGACCGCGGCCAGGACGGCGACGGGGGAGGAGATGCCGTACTGCAGATGGCGGTGGCGCACCCAGGCGCTGTCGAAACCCAGCCGCTCGCCCAGTTCGATGATCTGGAGGGTCGACTCATGGCCCCGGCGGGGGTCGGCCTCGTCGAACAGCCCGATGGTCAAGAAGCCCAGCTTGCGCAATGGTTCCGAGGTCAGCGGCACGGGGCTCCTCCATCGTCCGCGGTGTGTTTTGCGTACACCGACACCGCCCGATTCTGGCAGGCGGTTGTTGCACGGGCCTGTCTAGAACGTGTCCGGGGACACGGCGGTCAGATCGGCGAGGAGCCGCAAGGCCTCCTCGGACGGCGACCCCGGCTCGGCGTTCATCACGGCCACCCGCTGCCCCTCGTCCTCCGGGAGCGCCAGCAACTCGCACATCAGCGTCATGGTGCCCACCACGGGGTGGCGGTAGGTGCGAGCGGCGGTGCCGCAGTCGCCCACCGTATGCGCGGCCCAAAGCTTGGCGAACTCCGGGCTCTCCACCGTCAGTTCGCCGATCAGGCCGGTCAGCGCGGGGTCGCCCGGGTAACGCCCGGCGATCAACCGCAGATCGGCGACGGTGGAGCGGGCCTTGCGGAGCCAGTCGGCATACAGCTCGCGCGTATGGGGGTCGAGGAACAGCAGGCGGGCGACGTTGGGGCGCTCGGCCGGGCGGTTCGGCGCGTCGAAGTCGAGGTGTCCGGCCATCAGGGCATGGGCCATCCGGTTCCATGCGAGCACATCGCAGAAGCGCCCCATGACCAGCGCGGGTACATCCCCGAACGACTCGATCATCACGCGCACCCCCGGCCGCACCTGCTCCGGCCTGGCCGCCCGGCGGCGGGCCCTCGGCTTCGGCCGGGCCAGCGAGTACAGATGGGCCCGCTCGGCCTCGTCCAGCCGCAGCACACGGGCGACGGCGTCCAGCACGGCGTCCGAGGCGTTGGGGCTCTGCCCCTGTTCGAGCCGTGTGTAGTAGCCCGCGCTCACCCCCGCGAGCTGCGCCAGCTCCTCCCGCCGCAGCCCCGGCACCCGGCGCCGTCCCCCGTACGACGGAAGCCCCGCGTCCTCGGGCCGCAGCCGCGCCCGCCGCGACCGCAGGAACTCCCCCAGCTCCTCACGCGTGTCCATACGTCCCAGTCTCGTGGACGCGCGCCCGCGGTGCCTGCACCTGCCAGGTGTAGTCACCACGGGTGTATCCCCGGCAGGGGACTGGGTACGGCCCGCCGCCCGCCGCAGCCTGAGTAGGACCAGCGTCAGCGGAACGGACGGGACAGTTCAGTGAAGATTCTTGTGATCGGTGCGACGGGAACCATCGGCAGCGCGGTCGCCGACGTGTTGGCGGAGCGCCATGAGGTGCTGTGCGCCTCACGCCGAGGCCCGGTACGGGTGGACATGGCGGACACCGCATCGATCGACGCCCTGTTCGCGGGCATCGGGGACGACCACCTCGACGCGGTGGTGTGCTGCGCCGCGAGCGGGGCCCTCACCCCGCTGGACGCACCGTCGGACGGAAGGTTCTGGAGCGGGCTCGACGGCAAGCTGATCGGACAGGTGAACCTCGTGCGGCGAGCACTCGCCCACCTCCGCGACGGCGGCTCCATCACGCTCACCAGCGGACGCTTCACCGAACCCATCCCCGGCAGCTCGCTCGGCCACCTGGTCAACACGGGCCTGGAGGCGTTCGTGTACGCCGCCGCCACGGAGATGCCGCGCGGCATCCGCCTGAACGTGGTCAGCCCCGGCTGGGTCCGCGAAACCCTTGTCGCCCTGGACATGGACCCCTCCATGGGCACCCCGGCGGCGGATGTCGCCCGCGCCTACGTCGACGCGGTGGAGGGCGACGCCCACGGGCGGACGCTCACGGCCTGATGCGCACGGCCTGACGCGCACGGCCTGTCGCTCACGGCCTGTCGGGGACCGGTCCCCGACGGCCCCCACTAGCGTCCGGCGCCATCGGCCCTGAGAAAGGAGACGGTATGGAGCCGGCGGTACTGATCGGCGTGGTTGTTGCTCTCATCGTGCTGGGCGGCTTCTTCGCCGCCCTACGCGGTCGCCGATCGCGGTCCGGACCCACGTATATGCCCCTCCGCTCCGCCGCCGCTTCCCCGGTCGACGAGGACACCCGCACCGATCAACTCCTGGACGAGCTCGCCGTGATCGCCAGCACACGGGGCTTCCTGAGCATGAAAGGGAAGGACCCGCGGACCCGGGAGATCGGTGCCGAACTCGACCGGATGAACGGCATGCAGAAGATGCGCGATGTGCATAGGGTGGTCGCCGCCGAGCTCGGTGGGGTTCGCGCGCGCGAGCTGGAGGTCGCGTGGGATGGCATCGGTAACTGGCGGGGCTAACGAGGCGCAACGGCACGCGTGGCGGATCGAGAGCCGCGAGTACGCCCGGCACGAGCAGCGCCGTGGCCGTCGCTTCGCCTTCACCCACCTGGACCCGGCCCGCACCGCGCTTGTCGTCGTCGACATGGTGCCGTTCTTCGTCTCGCAGAATCCCTACTGCCGCGGCATCGTCCCCAACATCACCCGCCTCGCCGACGCCCTTCGCACGGCCGGCGGCACCGTCGCCTGGGTCCTGCCGGCAGTGCGCGAACGGTCCGCGGTGGCCGAGGAGTTCTTCGGCCCCGAGGTCGCCGAGACGTACCGCACCTCCGGAGGCACCGGGCCGCCGGCCGGGCGTCTGTGGCAGGACTTCACCGTGCGACCCGGTGATCTCCTGGTGGAGAAATCCGCAGCCAGCGCGTTCTTCCCGGGATGCTGTCCCCTGCCGGAGCTGTTGAAAGACCGCCGGATCGACACCGTCCTGATCACCGGCACCGTCACCAACGTCTGCTGCGAGTCATCCGCGCGCGATGCCAGCACCCTCGGCTTCCGGGTCATCATGATCGCCGACGCGAACGCGGCCCGCCGGGATCAAGACCACAACGCCACTCTCTACACCATCTATCGGTCGTTCGGCGATGTCCGGCCCACGTCCGAGGTACTGGACCTGATCAACGCCAGCTGAGGCGCGCGGCGCATCCAGCGGGGACGGATCCGTTTCCGCGCCCGCCGCGCCGCTGGACGGTATGGCCGTCCGCCGAGTGCGGGCATCGTCTCGCGCCTTCGGCGCAGAGCGGCCAGCAGCGGGAAGGGGAGGGGCGCCGGAGGCATCGTCGCCGTCCAGCCCAACGGATCGTCACCGGTCGCCACCGGTCGGCGGGGCGGTGGAACGGTGGGGCGGCGGAACGGTGGCGGGTCGTCCGGAGCGGTGGGTGCCGGTCCGGTTGGGCTCTCCCCCCACCTGCTCTTAAATCATTGCTTGATGCGGTACTTGATATAAAGCAAGCATCTTTTTAAGAGCAGGTGGGGGGGGGAGGGCCAACTGATCGGCTTGGCCACCGCGCGGCAGCAGCTGCGGCGGAGCGCAGCGGAGCCTGTCCTGAGCCCAGCCGCCCGCCGGGCCGAGGGGGTGGGACACCGGGCAAGCCGCCCCCCTTCCTTCCCCCTGCTGGCGCTTTGGACCCGGAGGGTCCGACACGAAAGCCGCGCCCGCGTGAGCCGAATGCCGCGAGACGAGTCCTTTCCCTGGTCACGGTCGTGTTAGCCGGACGTTAGTGGGGCGGCAGTGTTGCGGTAGTGGCGCCGGTCAGAGTTGTTGTCGTACCGAGCAGACGACGACACCAACCTCCCAGGGGGACCCGAAATGCGCTCCAACGCCACTGCCCGCACCGCCCGCCGTCGTACCTTCCGCGTTGCCGCCGCGGTCCTGACCGCAGCCGCCGCCCTGTCCCTGACGGCCTGCAACAACGACGACAAGGCCGCGGGCCAGGACAAGGCCTCGGCCGGGTCCAGCGGCTCGACGGGTTCCTCCGGTGGTGCGCAGGGTTCGGACGACAAGGGCAAGGAGGGCGGTGGCAGTGCGCATGCGGGTGCTGAGCGCTGCCGTACCGAGAACCTGGAGGCCGCTTTCGCCACGGGTGAGGACGCGCTCCCGGAGCGGAGCGGGGACGGGGGTGCGACGACCGCCACCATCGTCCTGATGAACAAGGGCACCAGCTCGTGCAGGATCGGCGGCTTCCCTGGTGTGGACCTGACCTCGATCAACGGTGGCGAGCGCTGGTCCCTGGCCCGCTCCTCGCAGAAGTGGAGCTCCCTGGAGGTGGAGGCCGGCCAGCAAACCGAGTTCACCCTCAACCTCGCCTTCACCAAGGAGGACCAGGGCTTCTA